>JABIQM010000057.1 GCA_018699415.1 Acidimicrobiaceae bacterium | reverse complement strand
CGTCAGGGCTCTGGCCGTAAACCTGTAAACCGGTGTTGTTGAGGTTTGGGCCGGCGTAGGACTCGATGAACTGAGCAGCAACGACGAACCCGTCAACGTGACTAATCTGCTTGTCTACATCGACCTTCGCCTCTGGAGCGATAATCGCCCCGTCAGTCTTGTCATTCTGGCCCTGGGTGGTGAAGACAGTGCCCTCACCTACAACCACGTGAAGGGGCTGGTTCGGGGGCGACGGGTAATCGGGGCCGTCATTAGTGATAGTCACCGTGCCGCCATTCGGGCGGTAGACACGGACATTGGAGTAAGCCGCCGGGTCAGCCTCAGCAGCATCAGCCAGAGCAGCAGCGTACTCAATCCACTCCTGCTGAGTGTATGGGAAGTCAAATTCGTACCACGAGCCGTTGTTCGCAGTCGGTCGAACGCCGGTGTAGCCACCAATGATGTAATTCGTTGCGCCCTGGGCGTCGAACGAGGTGCTGTAGTTCGGGAACCCGGCATTGCCGTTAATGGCCAGGCCGTTGATGCCGGGGGTGCCGCCGCCGAAGGTGTGGTTGGCCGACTTGTATGTGTACCAGTCCGATCCAGGGCCGCCAAACAGCACAAGAGCGTGCGTGATCGACGGGGCCGAAACTCCGCCAGTCGTCTCGCAACCAGGGTCACCGTTGGCTGAAGCCCCAGTTGGTACGAGCGCCGCGCTCATGGCCATGACGACCGCCACTTCAACGAACCGGAAACCAAACAATCGAGTACGCACAACGGCCCTCCTTGACCAGCTGCCGAGAACGTGCGGAAGTTTGACCCTCGGCTAGAATGATTTTGAATGTAGTCAAAGTTTGACTATGTTCAAAACATTTCTGGGCATGAATGATTCCTTTGACCTATGGTGTCGTTGTGGAGCCAGAGAGCCGTCGAAAAATTAGCGAAGCGACTTATTCCCTGCTCCGCGAGAAAGCTGCGAGTGAGGTCCGGCTACGCGACGTTGCGGAACGTGCCGGGGTTTCGCATCAGACGATCTACAACCTCGTCGGCAACACTGACCAGCTCTTGGCGGCGGTTCTCAACGACTACGTGGCTCGAACCGCAGCGAAGATCGTCCCCATGCTTACTGAGGCACAGGAGAACGATCCTGTCAGCGCAGTTGTTTCGTTTACTCAAGCGATGACGGAACTGGTGCTTGAAGATCCGCTACCGCTCAAGGCAGTGCTCCAGGAGATCGGGCCACTCAATCTCTCCAAAAACAAAACGGCAGGACTTGAAGTACTTTGCGGAAACTTGCTTGAGGCAAGTGGCGTTCCGTTACAAAGTGCTCAAGAAGCAGGCCGAATGATCAATTACGGCTTCCGGGGGGTCCTGGTCAGCTGGGCCCACGGACTGGTCCGTAACGAAGATCTCGAAGCAGAAGCGAAAAAGGTGGCTCAAATCATTGCCGAAGAAGTCACCTCTAAACATGCTCCGCTGAACTGAACCAGGTACTCCTTGATCGGTCGCCGTCGACTTCACGTTCGAGAACGGCCATTATGTAGTTCGCCTGGCTCTTCGTATCTCTCCACATGCCACCGCCGCTGTTGTAGCCATCCTCGTGCAGTCCATAGGCGGTGTTCCCGTTGAACACGGGTCCGCCGCTATCGCCGCTGGATTGTTCGCGGTTCTGCATACCGAACACGTTGCAGTTCTCTCCGGGCAGCTGTCAAGGGCGTTCGGTGTGTGGGAGTGCCGCAAGCTTCTTGTGATGGTCGAACCCAGCTTCAAGCTCACTGCGAAGGTGGTCGCCGCAACGTACCGGGTCGAACGCAGCAGGGCGGTCGGGCCGGACACAACTTGCGAGCGGGGTGATGACCGTGGACTCGTGTGGATCGAAGAAGAAAGGACATGAATATCGAGGGCGGCCCGACGTGTTGATCACTCGGTGTGGCGTCGAGAGGAACTCGCCATTGCTCCACCGCCGCAACAGTTCACCGACGTTGACCACGAACGCACCGTCCAAGGGAGGGACCTCGATCCATTCTCCCGACGGTGTGCCAACGGCGAGGCCGCCCGTGTCGTCTTGGGCAAGGAACGTCAGGCATCCGAAATCGAGGTGCGGCGCAGATCCGAACATTCCCGGAGGAGCATCTAACGGCTGTTGCGGGTAGCAGAGAAGCCTCGCCGACGCCATCGGACTTGCGAAGTGGGCGACGATCGGATGTGGATCAGCGCCCAGAGCCTCTGCCGCAATGCCCATCATCTGACGGCCGAGGCGACACATAGCGTCGTGGTACTCCATCACCACGCTGGCAAAACCAGCCAGGGCAGGCCACTGATTCGGGCCAGCGAGATAGTCGCCGGCAATCACCTCCGGGGAGTCCTCCGAATGCTCGCACATCGCGATGAACGACTCCGACTGGTTTGGCGCCGTCACCTCGGCAAGTGTTGTATGCACGTCCATCGAGCTGTTGATCGGGAGAAACCCGCGATTGGCCGCGTTCAGCTCAATCGCCATCTTCTCGACTCTGGGTAACGCATGGAAGCGTCTTGACGCTGCGAACAGCTCTGAAATTAGGCCCGTGTCGACGCCATGATTGACGATGTAGCTGAACCCGACGGTCCGATACGCCTCGCCGAACTCGCGGACCAAAGTCTCTCGCGCTCCCACATCGCCCGTTACGAGCGCCGAGGCGTCGATGACAGGGATACTCAAACTGCTGCCCACAGGACGTTCATAGCGTTGATGATGGCACAACGGTTCGGATTCGCGGCGTCTTGCCAGAGGCGGCTGATTCAGATTCTTGAGGGCGCAGTAGGGGAGCAACAGGTCACGACGGAATGGGACTAGCTGTGATCTCGGGTGTGCGCGAAATGCCTGTCAGTCTGGATCTTGGCCCGAAACGGCGGTTTACGGGCGTGCCCTTCTCCTCCTGGTACGGAGGGGTCGGCGCCAGTCCCTCAGCGCCTACCGACGCTTCCTTGATTCGCTAAGTCTTCCGGCTCTGCGTGAGGCTTCTCGGGTAGTTTTTCGGATTGCAGGGCTCCGACTAGCCTGAAACGATGCCTGTGTCTGGTGAGTACTTCGATCTTGGGACATACACCCGCACGATCTCGACAGATTCGCCTGATGCTCAGATGTGGTTCGACCGGGGCCTCAACTGGCTTTATGCCTTTCACAACGAAGAAGCCGAGCGGTGCTTTAGCGAAGCGATCGAGGCCGACGCTCAATGCGCAATGGCACATTGGGGTCTGGCATACGCGATCGGCCCGTACTACAACGGCCCGTGGATTCGGCTCAGTGAACCCCAACGATCCAAGAACTTGGCGCGGGCATACCAACTCGTGAAGCACGCAACCGAGTTGGCGAGCAGCGCCACTGAGGTCGAACGAGCATTGATCGTTGCGTTGGCCGCCAGATTTGGAGCCGAGCAAAACGAGTCGCAGGACGTCTTTGATTCGTGGGATGACGACTACGCAGCGGCAATGCGCGGAGTCTGCGCCGAATTCCCAAGCGATCTGGATGTGATCGCTCTCACCGTTGAGTCTTTGATGGTACGAACACCGTGGCGTCTGTGGGACCTCCGAGCCGGTGTCCCGTCTGAGGGGTCAAGCACAGCGGAGGCGATCGAGATCGTAGAGGAGTGCTTCGCTTCCAATGGCAGGTCCGTGACACACCGTCATCCAGGTTTATTGCATTTTTGGGTTCACATCATGGAGATGTCACCCACACCTGAACGGGCGCTCGACGTTGCTGTTGTTCTTCAGACACTCTGCCCCGACGCTGCCCACCTGGTTCATATGGCGTCCCACATCCAGATCCTGTGCGGCCAGTACGAGGAGGCGTACACGGCCAACGTTGACGCGGTGATCGCCGACGACAAATACGTGGCTCACAATCCAACGCTCGGTGTGTACACGGCGTACCGAATGCACAACATTCACTTTCAGATCTATGCCGCCATGTTCCTCGGCAATTTCGAGAAGGCTATGGCGGCGGCTGATCTCATCCGCCAAACCGTGACCGCCGATGTCCTTCGACACGACAACGCCTTCTTGGTGCGATACCTCGAGGCGTTCTACGGGATGAAATTCCACGTTCTGATTCGATTCGGTCGCTGGAACGAGATCATCGGCATGCCGTTGCCTGATGAAGTCGACCTGTTCGTCTCCACCATTGCGCTCTGCCACTACGCCAAGGGTGTGGCGTATGCCGCTACCGGGGACGTTGAACAAGCTGAGCGACAGCAGCGTCTTTTCGCTGACGCTTGGGAACGAGTCCCTGAAGAGCATTTTGTTTTCAACAACCAGACTCGCGATGTGTTGAAAATCGGTGAAGCGATGCTCGCCGGTGAGGTTGAGTACCGAAAGGGAAACTTCGACGCTGCGTTCGAACACCTGGCTCATTCAGTCGAAATCGACGACCACCTCTACTACAACGAGCCGTGGGTCTGGATGCAACCTCCTCGCCACGCGCTCGGCGCACTGCTTCTCGAACAGGGTCGCGTCGAGGAAGCCGCTGGCGTGTATCGCGCTGACCTGGGGCTTGATGACACGTTGGTGCGGTCCTCCCAGCACCCCGGCAACGTGTGGGCTCTACATGGCTATGCCGAATGCCTCGACAAACTAGGCCGGCCCGAGGAGGCGGCCGTCGTCCGAGCCGAGCTCGTGGTCGCCAAGAAGAGTATGGATGTCGCGCTCACGTCGTCATGCTTTTGCCGAGGGGCATCGGAACCCGGCTGAAGTCGTGAATGCAGCTTGACTTCGCCATCGCGAAGACTTGCGCTGCGTTTCGCCGCAGTAGCAGTCTTTGGAGACAGTCAGGGATGCTTGTTTTGGACGATTGACCGTCTCCCGGACGGCTGGCGAGTGGCTATCAAGCGAAGCCGGTGATGGTCACGCCTTGCAGCGACAGGTTGAGATCAGGAGCCGGAGCTCTCACCGCCGCCGACGCCACATCTTCCGCCACTTTGGTTCTCGTCCCGTCGGCGAGATCGACCACCCAGAGCGCTCCGGTGGGCTGGCAGTCGTCGGCGACCTCAAGCACGGCCGCCCGGTTTCCACTCAGAAAGCCGATCGGGATGGCAGCTAGGCCGTCGGCAATGGAGATCGGCTCTGCGGCTTCATCAACGAAATTGAGCAAGTGCGCCGATGATCCAACCCCGCAAGTGCCGTCGGCGTACAAAAGCCGGTCCGGGTTCGCCGGATCGATAGTGAGGTGGTGGAGTTCCTCGGCACTCTCAACGTAGATCGCTGTCAGCTCTTGTTCCTCTCTGAGTTGCGTGAGGAACTTTTGTTCGCCGTCGTCAAAGATCATTGCGGAAAGATCGAACGAGTGGATGTGATGATCGGAGCCGTCGTGCACCGCGACGAAGCTGATACGGGTGCCATCGGAGGAGAACGCCGCGTCGGTGATCACTGCGTCCACTGGCGTAACCAACTGATGCGGCTCGGGGTCGCCGTTGGGCACGATGAACAACGAGAGTTGATCGACTACCGACGGCGTCTCGTTGCCTTCCTCATCAAACTCAATGAAGGTGATCGGAGCGGTACCGAAGGCAGCGAAGTGGAGCCCGTCGGGGTGGTAGGTGACAACTTCGTGATGGTCGACGATCGAGATGTCGATGACGCCCGATCCATCAGCTTCATGTTTTCGCAGTGCCGGCCCGTCGGTCTCCAAGAACCGCAGCCCGGTTGGCCAGGTCCATCCGGTGACAATGCCGCTGATCCCACCGGGTTCCCTCGATTCGCCATCGGCATTGAGTACCCGCCCGTCGCTGAACACGACACGTTCGCCCCGCGGAGACCAGGCCACCATCTCGGTTGAATCCGGTACTTCCGCCAGGCAGGTGATTAAACCATCGTATTCAATCTGCCAGAGTCGCTCCATGGCCACGAATGTGAGTTGGCCTGCAGTGGGAGCGTCGCCGAGTCCGACACAGTCGACTGACACCGGCAGGGTTGATTCGTCGACGGTGGTGGTCGGAACCGTCGTGTTGGTCGTGGCCATCGAGGTCGTTGACTCGGCCGGTTGCGGGGTCGACGACGACACGGGTACTTCGGTGGTCGAAGAGGGCGAACCAGTGGTGTCGTTGGCACCTCCACACGCGGCCGCAACCAGGCCTATCGTCAACAGAAACAGAGGGACGTTGTTTCGCCGCATGGCGAAATGATCCCAAAAATATGGAACTGTGGCCAGCTACCAGAAAAGAAAGCTCACAAGTGTTTCGAGATCGCTCAGGTATGTGGGATCAAACTATGCGTTGCGGGCCAGTCGTATTCGCTGCTTTTCCCTCGCTCGAAATAGTGGGAGGCTCCGGCAATGATTGAGGTACGTGCACGACTGGGGCGAACGAGGGGCTATGACCCTGCCCCGATAGACGTTCCGCCGCTGTTTCAATCGCCGCCACGGCCGCTGGGCATGGTGCGATGGCTGATCACGAAGTACATGTGGCCTCAATCGATTGCGTGGATCGGCCTCGCCGCTCTCATGTACCAAACCGTTACGCCGGGGCTCGACAGATTCGCCTCCTTGGGCCTTGACGACGTAGCTCTGCTATGGCTCCGCAACACGGCCATGATGCTCGTGATCATCGGCGGCCAACACTGGTGGCTTCACATCCGCCGAGGGCAAGGCACCGATTACAAGTACGAAGAGCGCTGGCTGGCCAAGGGACGAAAATCGTTTCTTTTCGCCGACCAAACCAAAGACAACATGTTCTGGACGCTCGTGAGCGGTGGTGGGATCGCTGCGCTGTACGAAGCGATCATGTTCCGGCTTTACGCGAACGAGTCGATTCCGCAACTTGATTCGCTGTGGGCGATAGCTGCGATGACCTTCGCCGTCTTCTGGATCGAGGGTGTGCACTTCTATCTGAATCACCGTCTTCTTCATCTCGACCCGCTGTATGGCTGGGCTCATGCTCTACATCACCGCAACGTGAACACGGGCCCGTGGTCGGGCATATCGATGCACCCACTCGAGCATCTCTTGTATCTCTCCTTACCGTTTGTCTTTCTCGTCATCCCCGGCTCGCCCTACATTGTGACATTTTGCCTGGTGTACCTGATGATCTCCCCGTCGCCCTCGCACTCGGGTTTCGACCGTTTCAAGCTCGGTGACAGTATTGAAGTTCATGGAGGTGACTACTTCCACAACCTGCATCACCGCTACTTCGAGGTGAATTACGGAATGTTGCTGCTGCCCCTCGACAAGTGTTTCGGCACCTTCCACGATGGGAGCCTGGAGGCACACCAGGAGATGAAGAGTCGTCGCCGAGCATCCTCCGAAGTCGAAGTCGACATGACCTGACACGAAACTGCGTCTTTCAGATCAAGTCTTGTCCCTGAAACGGCGGCGAATCCGAACCGAATCTTCGCGACGCTACGCGCTGATTTCGATCGGTGTGCCCATGGAGACATTCGCGGCGAAGAAGGTCACGACATCGTTCGGGATCCGAATACAGCCGTTGCTGTGTGCCCCGCCGATCAACCAAGGTTGGCTCGTCCCATGGATCGATATCACCGGTATTCCACCCTGGAAAGTCGCTAGTGTTTCGCTGAACGCACTGAGAGTCATGACGTACGGGCCAAAGAAGCTGCTAGGCGATTTCTCTACTAGGTCGCTGATGAAGAACCGGCCGAGCGGGGTCGGTGTCCCGCTCCTGCCGATGACCGCCTGGGTTTCGGCGATCAATACGTCGCCATTCCAGACCTTCAGCACACGGTTGGTGAGTTTCAGCGACGCATGCACGAAGTGGGTTGACAGTGTGGCCTGGGTAGCCGGGGTCCATCCCTCAGTTCCGTTCGGACGAGACGGGACCTGGACCTTCAGCCATTGACCATCGGACGTGCGAGCAGTGACCATCAAAACGAGTGGGTGGTTGTGGCAAGTCTGGTTGAGGAGTGGGTACTCCAGCGCAAGGAGGTCAGAATTGTGATCGGGAGCGACGCGCGGATCGATCAACCCACAGTTCGGCTTGATCGTGGCGACGAAGGTCTCGAACCGGGCGAGGAGCCGAGCGCAGAATGGGCTGGAGTCATCCACGGTCACGGCTGGTTTGCTCTTGTAGCGGTAGAAGAACGTCGCCACTTGGCCTCGAGTGACGGTGCCCTCAGGTGAGAACGTCAGGCTGGTTGTTCCGGTGGTAATGCCTTGATCGCTTATCCATGAGATGGCGTCTTGTTGCCATGGCCTCACCACGTCGTTAAATGAATGGGCCGGCGAACCTGCAGGGTTGCCTGCGAGTCGGAACAGTAACGCCGCAAGCTGACCCCGAGTCAAGGTGTCTTTTGGCGAATACGTGAGTGAGGTGGTTCCACTAGTTATGGCATTGGCGTACATCCATGACACCGGGTCCTGCTGCCACGATCTAGATACGTCGTTGAAGGGATGCACAGGAGCAGATGGTGAACCTTCCATTGGCCACATGAACGCGGCGGCCTGACCTCGAGTTACGTAGCCATTCGGCGAAACACAGGTCGGCGAAGTGCCAGCAGTGATGTTGTTGTCAGCCGTCCGCTGCACTGCATAGGTGTAGAAGACTTGCCCAGGGACATCACCGAACCCGGCCACGTTGCTAGCCGGAGGCGCTAGCGCGAGGCCGCCCGATGTTGTTCCCACCATTGGAAACGTGATAACGGCGACGAACGTCGGCTGTAGCAGCAAGCGTATGGGGTGGTCGACTACGCAGGGTGCCGAGCGTGACCTTGACCAGGGTGCTCGCCGGGGAAGCCCAGATCACAGCACTCCAGGCTCGCTGCGATAGCCCTGAGCTTCATCGGCCCTGATCTGGCGCTGGAGGGCTAGGTGTGCGTTGGTTTCGATACCTTGGGCCACAGTCCGAATGTCGGGGGCTCGGGCTAGGTCGATGATCGCGTGAACGATCTCGTTCAATGGGCTTTGTTCGAGGTTCGCAACGTGTGACTTGTCGATTTTGCGTATGTCGACGTCAAGCGCTCCTAGTTGTGACAGCGAGGAGTAGCCAGTGCCGAAGTCATCGATGGCTGGAAGTAACCCAAGTTGTGCGGCCGCTGGTACGAAGGCGTCGGGGGCGAGGACGTCTCGCTGGGGGTGATTCCACCGGGTAAGGGCGTCGAACCCAACAATAAGGTTGTCCTCGATCCTGATCACGGGCTGGTAGTAGAGCTCAAGTTCGTCCTTTTTGAGGGCTTTGAGAAGTTGGCCTTCGAGTTGTTCGATGAGGTCCTAACGAATTTCCCGCTCGAACAAGACCGCTCGGTTCCGACCAAGTTTCTTCGCCTGATACATGGCGAGATCGGCATCTCGTATCAGCGCTTCAGCACTGTCATCGGGTCCACAGAGGGCGATCCCGATGGAGACGGTGACTGAGATGGATCGGTCACCGACCTGGAAGGGCATCGCAACCTGGGATCGGATGCGGTCCATGAATTTCCAGATTTTGCTTTGACTCAAGAGGGTCTCGCACATCATGACGAACTCGTCGTCAAAGCGGGTGATCGTGTCTTCATCCCTGGTTAAGGTTTGCAGCCGAGGAGCCAGATCGACGAGTAGCCGACCGCCGTCTCCAGTTCAGAGAGCTCTCTCTCAACGGTTTGAGGCAGAGAACGCTCGAAAGCGGATGTCCAATCCGAGATTGAGATGCGCTCTGCGGCCCGAGTTTGCATGTCGCTCATCGGCCGGATGGGTAGGCACGTAGAGAGCGCGAGAGTGGCATGGTCGGCCCGTCCCTCACATGAACCGCAGGCGAAATCTTGCTTGCGTGTAGAAAAGCGACACGAGTGAATGTACGGCTTGAAATGGACGTGAAGACGTGGACAAGGATGGTTGACCCCTGGACCGAGAACGGTCGGGCGATGATCATGCCCTACGTGGGAGCGATATCAGCCATCAGGTCGACGTCTGTTGGGGGAACGTAGTGTGAAGCCATGTCGGACAGGTGGACAATCGAACGAGTGGCCCGGTGGCAGTCCGAGATGGGATGGCTGGTCGGCTGCAATTTCACTCCCTCGACCGCGGGCAACCAACTCGAAATGTGGCAGGTTGAAACGTTTGACCCAGCCACGATTGATCGTGAACTTGGCTGGGCTGCCGATCTCGGGATGAACGTAATCCGGGTCTACTTGCACGACCTTGTGTTTAGTTCTGATGGTGCGGCCTTTCTCGATCGGTTGGATCAGGTTCTGTCGATTGCTGACGCGCACGGGATCGCGATGATTCCGGTGCTCTTTGATGGGGTCTGGCACCCGGAGCCTCGGTTGGGCCGACAGCCAGAACCTGCCCCTCGGTTACACAACTCGATCTGGCTCCAGAGCCCGGGCAGAATCATTCTCGACGATCCGACCCGCTGGCATGCGCTCGGTCCTTATGTCTTTGAGGTGCTATCCCGATTTGGAGATGATCGTCGAGTCATTGCGTGGGATCTGTTCAACGAGCCGGATCAGATTGACCGGTTCACGCTGATGAGCGGATCCCGCCAGGGGAAGTCTGATGCAGCGACCGCTCTACTCGAAACTGTTTTTGATTGGGCTCGATCAGTTGACCCCAGCCAACCGCTGACTGCAGGGATCTGGGAGTACGGGGAGGACCATGGGCCGATCACCAATCCACTCAATGCCCTAATCCTTGAGCGCAGCGACATTGTCAGCTTTCACTGTTACGAACCTCGGGTTGGACTCGTGGCAGTCATCGATGCATTGGAGGCGTACCGTCGTCCGCTGCTCTGCACCGAGTGGCTGGCCCGCAGCTCCGGCTCCACGGTGGACCTGTTGGAAGTATTCGCTGACCATGGGGTTGGTGCGATCAATTGGGGCTTGGTCGATGGCCGAACTCAGACCCGGTTTCCGTGGCGCTCTTGGCTTGAACCGATTGACGATGACGAACCCTGGTTTCACGAGTTGCTTCATCGAGATGGATCACCGTATGACCGGGGTGAGGCGGCGATCTTTCGTCGCCTCACCGGCGCTGGTGGCTGACCGCGACGCCCAGTTGACGGTTGCGTGATTTGCTCCCGTGTGAGATTCGGGACTAGGGGATATCGACGAGCTTGCCCCTCGGGATGGCTGCATCCTTGTCATAGAGCGGGAGTCCTGCGAGTACGCCAGGAGCCCGGCTGCCATCGACACAGTCGACAAATACCGGTGTGCCCTCCGGCGTCCCCGCAGTTTCGAGTAACGCAATCCCGATTCCGCGGCGAAGAAATGGTGACATTGCTCCCGCGGTGACGCGGCCGATTTGTTGCCCATGGGCGATGAGCGAGCCGCCGATCAGTGGTTCCATGTCTGTGAGCAGGCCGGTGAGGCGCGAGTGTTTGGGAGCGTCATCAAGTGCGCGTTTCCCAATGAAGTTACTCTTTTCTAGGTCCACGAAACGGCCAAGTCCAACATCGAATGGAGTCGTCGTGTGATTGAAGTCCGAGCCTGCGTTCAAGATTCCTGCTTCGATTCGGCGGATGTGCATTGCATCAAGGCCGATCATCTCCTGACCGAATGGCTTGCCGGCCGCCGAGATAGCAGCCCAGATCTCATCAGCATTGTGGGATGGCTCGGTGTAGAACTCCCAGCCAAGCTCATTGGTGTATCCGGTGCGGGTGATAACTACCGATTGGCCACCGATACTGACGGTGGCGATGCCGAAGTAGTTGAACGGGTCCGGCATGCCATTGTCGCTCGCCGCTTCGAGAACTCGGAGCGAATCTGGACCTTGGACCTGCGATACATAGACGTGAGGGTCGAAGATCCTGACATCCATACCGTTTGCGTGGGAGCGAGCCCAACTGTAGAAGTCGCCGTCGGCTTGGGCATACCAGAAGCGGTCTGTATCGAGCCGAAGGAGCACGCCATCAACGATCATTCCACCGTCGTGATAACACGCGATGCCGTATCCGCATCTTCCTGGCCGAATCTTTGTGATGTCTTTGGTGAACAGTTGGTTCAGGAGCTTCTCGGCATCGGGACCAACAAACTCGAGTGGGAATTCACCGGTGTGCAGAACCCCCGACGATTGGCGCAGTTTCCAATAGCCGTCCATCGTTGAAGTCGCGTCGAAACAGCAGGCCATGTGACGCCGGTTGTAGACCGTGTACCGCGGTCCCAGGGGCGCCTCATAGTCGTGATAGGGATGTCGAGACATCCCGAAGTCCCAACCCGATCCTTTGGTTGTCGATACCAGATCCCTGGTCCTGCCGTCTCCCGAGCGCATGTGTTCTCTCCGTACATGTAGCGAAACAACTGTTTCGTTGAAAGCTAGCACGTTGCGAAACGTTTGTTTCTTAACGTGGGCTAGTGTGGGGTATGCCTCGCTATGTCGACCATGCAGAACGCCGCAGAGCGATTGTCAAAGCGGCGTGGGCTCTCATCGCCGACGAAGGATATGAAGCAGTCACGATTCGACGACTAGCCCAAGAACTCGGTGGTGCTACTGGGCGGATCACAAATTTCTTCAGCACGAAGGACGACATCCTGATAGCCGTACTGGATGAACTCACCGCATCGCACCAATCAGGACTCGCGCAACTCAGCGCCGCACTCGATGGCGCTGGGGCCGATCTCGATTTGGTTGCTTCCGCAATCGTCGAATCGCTTCCTCTCGATGACGATCGAATCCGTGACTGGAAGATCTGGTTGGTGTTCTGGAGCCGAGCATCGATCTCGCCCGTGATTGCCCAACAACATCAAGAGGTCTATGCGGCATGGAGGGACCGTCTCGCCAGCGCCCTTTCTGTTGTCGCCGGCTCCGATCAACAAGTGACTGCCCTGCAGCAGCGAGCAGAGCAGTTGCTCGCTTTCATCGATGGACTTGGCGTTCATCTCCTCATTGAGCCAGACCGGGCGGAAGCAGACGCAGTTCTTGAGTTGGTCTACGCACAACTCGCCACCGCGCTTGCTCAACTAGGTGCCGAAGTCTGAAGCTCTGCGCTTTCCGCTTGGCAACTATGGGGCTTCCCTTGAGGTCCTCCGTACCGGTGGTCTTTCACCGAACGCGGATGGTTCAGGGGTGACCGATCACGTCGGTCAGGTCCACCCCGGTCAAGTTCATGCCGCTCAAGATCGCATCAGGTAGGCAGTTCTATTGCAGGTGCGGGGCCGTCAACCTTGAACAGTCAGAATCAAGCAGTACCTGGTGCGGCGTCAGCTCCGCAAACTGAGAGAGAGCGCTATCAAGTTCCGCTTGAATTTGGTCCAGTTCTGCTCGTATCTGATCCAACTCCTTTGGGGGTCGTACGGCCCGGCTTGAGAATTATCTCGATGTGTGACGGCGTCATTCAACGCCGCTTGGGCGCTATGCAGTTCAATTTGGGTGTCGTCGAGTTTCGCTTGGCTGTCTGCTAGGTCGGTTACAGGGCCCACGACATGGGCAACAGTGACAGCCTTGGTGCCCCAAGCGTCTCGTTTGAGACGTTCTGTTGTGGCGCCGACTACGGCTTCGCCACGTCGTGCTACTGGCACCAGTTGGGTGGAACCACGCTACTAGATGCCCTGACGGCTCTGGAATTGAAGATCGACATGTCTCATGAAACCTCGGGCAACGAACCATGGGTCTACTGGAGCACTGGGTGAATCTGAGCAGCGACGACTCCGATGAGATCACGATGCAGCTAGTGGCTGCGCGGCGCGCTACGAATGAAGAGGTGCAAGACAAAAGGCCGAGTCGTGAATGTCGGCGCAGGCATGGCCGCAGCATCTGCTCGGTGCTCTGCCGAGACCAGTCTGAGGAGAGGACATGACTGACCGCTCATTCGTGCGGTGGTGGTTCGAGAATCGAGAAACAGGCGAGTTGACCGTGGCTCAGTTCCCAAACTGGCCCGTATTCGCGATCGGTGTGGCTACAGTGACCCGCCGAATCGTGGACGACGGATCACGCATCCAGGCAATCACCGGCTTCGTGGGTCCTCTCCTGTGGATCTATTGGGCGGGCGATGAACTGATCCGCGGTGTGAACCCTTGGAGGCGGGTGATTGGCGTACTTGTGCTCCTGTGGCAGGTCAGTCCAGTGGTCGCCTGAGCGCCGGCTTCTGATCGTGAGGAGGGAAGTCATTGAATCAACGCAGGACGACCGGGTAATCGACGCCGATCACACGTCCCGATTCGTTGGCGCGATCAGGTGCCTGGTGCTCGGTATGAAGCCGTCTTTGTAGCGGCGGCATCGATCTCTTCGACAGCCATTAGTGGTGTCAGTTTTATGCTGACGGCTCCGCTTGAATTGATCATCAACGACACGGCAGTCGCGCTGGCGTCGTCGGGAAAGTCGACGATTCCAATGACATCATCGGCGCCGAAGGCATAGTAGAAACTGTCCACTGAGCCGCCCACGGACTCGATCGCAGCGGTAGCGGCGGCAAGCCGTTTTGAGCCGCCTTCTTGCATCAGCCCTTTTGCGCCCTCAGCGTTGTAGTTGCCAGTCACCAGATATTTGGACATAAGACACGTCTCTCTTTCTTGGGGCGATCGAGGTAACCGCTAGGTAAGACTAGCCGGACTTGTCGCGCCCGTTTGTAAGCGGTAGTGGCGCCGTCCCGCTACCGGTCCTGCGTCATGGTCATGCGTGAGCAAGGTGAGCACCGAAGGATCAATGCAGCAGTTCTGGCGAGATCCCCCCAACCCCAGTCCACTCATCTGAGACGTGCCTTGCTCCCATCCCAAAGGGTGAGTCTGTGGAATCAAAGCTAGAGAGCCTTCGCAAACTGAATGTGCTCGCCGGAACTCTGCATCTGATGTCGTTCATTCTGATTCTGTCGAACGATGCCTCACTTCCGGTCCAAGCGACCTTTCTCACCGACGCGCCTGGCCGGGGAAGCTAGTCCGTTCCCGTGAACCTGTTTGACTTGAGTATTAGTTACATGGTGGCTGGCTTCATGGCGTTGTCGGCGTTCTTTCACTTCCTTGTGAGTTCGCCGTGGGTGTTCCCGAAGTATGCGGTGGGCTCAGCCGGCACATCAACGAGTACCGCTGGGTCGAATACTCGCTGTCATGGTCAATCATGATCGTCGTCATTTTCTAACTGACCAGCACCGCCGACTACATCGCCATTCTGGGCATTTTTGGGGTCAACGTCTGCATGATCCTCTTCGGGTGGATTCAAGAGCGGTACACCACGCCAGGCGACAGAGATATGCGCCCGTTCTGGTTCGCCTGCTTTGCCGGCTCGATCCCGTGGATCGCAACCGCGCTCAATGTCATCTCGCTCTGGCGGCGGGAGCGGTCACCAGTACCCGAACCAGCCGCTTGCTGTCGCAGGCGAATGTGTCATCGTCGATGAGGTCGTGTGCCCAACTCATGAGCACACCGCGGAAGCCGTAGACGATCAGAGAGACCAGCAAATCTGCCTCGTGGTCACTGTTGGTGAGCCGGCGGACTCGGGGTAAGAGGAGTTCGCCGAGACCGAGTTCGCGATTCTCGGCGAACTGCAGCGGGCCGAGTTCCCGCAGGACCGCTCGCACGGGCACAGGGTCGGACAAGATGTGGTTGTTGGCGGACTCGATGACGTTTACGACAGCGTCGGCAGCCGAAACGTGCTGCGAAGGCCCACTGTCTTGGCGTTGGGCGGCGAGCGCGTCAGCTAATTGTTCGACATAGCGGTCAAGAACGGCAGACAGCACTCGTTCTCGGGGCCCGATCAGGTTGTAGACCGTTGCCACTGCCACCCTGGCTACGTCGGCGATGTCGGCCACGCTTATTTTCTCGAGGTCCCGATCTCGGAGGAGTTCGATGGCGGCGTCGATGATGGTTCGGCGACGCTGTTGCGAGGCCGGTGATTCGCTGGGGCGCGTACCGGTCACTGGGGGTCGATACTCAACTGGCGCGCGGCCCGACCTTCGATGCGGGCTCCCTGAGATGCGAGATACGGGCCGATCTCGTTCCACAGCGAGCGAAGTTTGTAATGCGGGACGCGTGGCCACAAGTGGTGCAACAGGTGATAGTCGTGCCCTCTGATCAGAAACGTGCTTCCTGGGAATGTGAACACTCTGGTGTCGCGGTAGCGGCCGACTTCGGCATGAGGATGGTGGGGGAGCCAGCCGAATACCAGCGACAACCAGAACCGGCCCAGCCACCCGGCCACGTACCACAGTAGCCATGCTTCGACTGCAAATCCGGTGAATGATGCCGTGATGAGCACAGCGATGTGAGTCCATGTGACGAGGGCAGTTCCTCGTTTTGCCTCGGGCGAACGGAACGTGGCGGCTGCGCTGAGACGCTCGAGCAGCGCCGGGGGCACGAGCTTCTTGCCACCAGGGACGACAGCGAGAACAGGAAGAATCATGAACAGCAACGCTCCCAGCCCCACGCGCACGGCAATGTCACGCGGGGTCCCCTTGGCGTTGAGCACATCGGGATCGCCGTCGTCGTTTGTGTGCGTGTGATGTAGTAGATGGACGTGGCGGTGTTCGGCAAAACTGGTGTGGATCATGAAGGCACTGAACGAGCCGACGACACGGTCGAGCCACGTCCAGGCGGGTCGTCCGGCAGAGATGGTGCGGTGCACTGCCTCGTGTGTGGGCATATAGAAGGCCTGGAGCGCCACGGCGGCGAGGATCACTCCAACGACGACGGGAATGCGTTCGGCGCGGACTGCCGCCACCACTATCAGCCATGCGGCCAGTGGCCACACGACATTGCAGAGTGTTCTCCAGCCGAACACGCTTAGATACGGCGCGACGCTTGTCCGTTCGAAGTTCAGCCTGTCGATGCCTTGCAATGGGGGTTCGTTGGTGCTGATGATGAGTCCTTCTTTGGTGATGAACAAATCATAGTAGAGAATTTAGAAAGCCTTCTAAATATGAGCGTTGAGTTAAGTATTCGACATGCCTCTCGGGAACGTCACAGGCCTGATGATCATTGGGAACGTCGCAGGCATGATGATCAGGGTGTGAACGTGAGCGAACGAGTTTGGTGGCGTGTTCGCCACATAACTAAAGGTATTTGATGGTGTTAAGTGGGCGATCAGCATGAGATCTTTGATCACGAGATACTTCCAATGACCGATTCTGCGGGCTCTGCGGACGACCCGGCGAATGTGTGGGGGGTGCTGCGCCGTGCTTCGCTTGCTTCGTTCGGAGTCGTTGTGCTGCTATCAGCGGCCTGTGGTCCCGCGGAGGAGATCACGGCGATCAGTTCCGAGGTCGCCGTAGTCGTCTCGGAAGAACTGGAGGACGCCGAGAAGCAGGCGGCGACCACGGTTACGACGATGCCGAGAGGCCCCTCCTTCGACTTTTCGGAGGCCGAATCAATCGTTGAGGAGTTCGTGGTGGGCAAAGGTCTGAATGGCGCCGCTCTCACCATTGTTCATCGAGATCACGGCATCATTTTCGAAACGTTCTTCGGCGTCTACGACAAGGACCGAATTTCGCTCATCGCGTCGTCTTCGAAGATGGTGTCGGCTGGTGTTCTGCTGGCACTCCAGGATCAGGGCCTCCTTGACGTCGACAAGCCGATCGCAGATTTTGTCGCCTGGGGTAGCGGAAATCCTGAGATTACGACGGCTCAGCTTCTCTCGAACAGCTCAGGACTTATCGGCCTGTTTCAAGATCTGACCTATTCGCCGTACCTCTGTATCTGGAATCACAGGTCGACGCTCCAGCAGTGTGCAGAGCAAGTGATGACGACGACCGAGGATGACGGACTCGTCATTTCGCCTGATACGACTTTTCACTATGGTGGAGCTCAGTGGCAGGTTGCTGGGGGCGTTGCCGAAGCGGTCTCGGGTAAATCCTGGTCGCAGCTAGTCGATGAGATCTTCGTTCAACCGTGCGGTCTTGAAGTCTTCGGCTTCAATAATCCGTTTTCCCAACTGCCTAATGCAGGCTTTGAACACCCGGCGGCGTTCCAAAGCAACCCCGAACAGCTTGAGGACACCGACAATCCCAACATTGAAGCAGGCGCCTACTCGAACAGTCGGGACTATGCCGCACTAATGCTCATGCATCTACGAGACGGGATGTGTGGCCACAACCGCGTACTTAGCCCGGATGCGCTCAGTCGATTACACCAGGATCGAGTCCGCGAGGTCTACGACGGCAACGCGTACTCCGATGGTTCCGGCTACGCCATGGGTTGGTGGATTGATCGGGCCTCTGGCCGGTTGACCGATACTGGTGCCTACGGCTCATCCCCGTGGCTTGATCTTGAGGACGGCTACGGCGTGCTCCTGTTGACCGAATCGAGCAGTTCTTCGTCGAGCGAATTGGCGGCCCTGCTCTTTGACGTGATCGACCAGAGTGTCGCTCGTGGCATCGATGGCTGATGCTGCGTAGCATCGGACCGTGGTGAAGATTCAGGCTGAACGTTTGCTGGGCGACCTCCACAGACTCCGTGATTTCGGGCGCACGGGCAATGGTGTTGTTCGCCCCTCGTACAGCGACGTGGACATGGCGGCACGCGAATGGCTGCGCCAACGCTTCACCGATGCTGGCTTGAACGCCACCGTCGACGGAGTCGGGAATGTGTTCGGCACATCACCGAACACCGGGCCGGCACTGGTGCTCGGTTCTCATTCAGACACCCAGCCCAGAGGTGGGTGGCTCGACGGTGCACTCGGTGTCATCTACGCACTCGAGGTGGCCCGCGCTCTCGCCGAGGATTCAACAACGCGAGATTTTGCCGTCGATGTCGCAGCATGGGTAGACGAGGAAGGTACATACACGAGTTGTCTGGGCAGTCGGTCGTTCGTTGACGACCTGCCTGGTGAGGTGTTGGCGCACGCCAACGACGATGGTGAAACGGTTGTGGCGGCGCTCGCTCGGGTCGGTTTGGCAGATGCGGGTCGAGCGACCATGGATCTCGACCGTCATATCGGCTACCTCGAAGCCCACATCGAGCAAGGGCCGTACCTCGAGGAGGCCGGAGATCTGATCGGCGTGGTCACGTCGATCGTGGGAATACGTTCGACGCAGGTCGAGTTCACCGGTGAACAGAATCATGCTGGCACAACGCCCATGAATCGACGCCGCGACGCCGGTGTCGCCATGTTCGAATTCGCCGTGCGCCTCCGCGAGCGGTTTTCCGCAATCGCAGGGCCGACGACTGTATGGACCATCGGACAGGCACAACTCGAGCCGGGCGCAGCCAGTATCATTCCCGGCTACGCGGTTGCCCAGGTGCAATACCGTGACCCTGACGACGATCGGCTCGCCACATTGGAGACTGTGGTGAGTGAGATCGCCGCGGAGGTCGCCGCGGCGACAGGGGTCATGGTCCTGGCAACGCGCGAGCGCGACCCGATTCTGCCGTGCCATATGGACCCTGAGTTTCGCCGGCACTTCACTACCGCAGCCGAGGCGAAGGTGCCGGGAATGTGGCGGGAGATGCCGAGCGCCGCTGGCCACGATCCGATGGTGATCTCCCAATATTTGCCCTGCGCGATGATGTTCATACCGAGTATCGGCGGGATCAGCCATGACTTCGCCGAGGACAGCAATGAGGCAGACATCGTGATGGGCTGCGCGGTCATGGCTGACGCTGCCGCCTCAATTCTGCATGCCGCCCGCTCATCGACGACCCCAATAGCCCCGAGGGCGAATCCGCCTGGCCACAGCGGCTAGGTTTCGTACTTGTGACTGCGCCGCTGATCGACAACCTCCAGTACTCGAACTGGTCCGAAAAGATCTTTCGAGAGCTCCACGAGGGCGGTGTACACGCAGTGCACGCCACCATCGCCTATCACGAGTCGTTCCGTGAGATGGTGCTCAACATCGAGGCGTTCAATCGTTGGTTCGAGCAGTTCCCTGAGCTTATTTTTATGGGACGGACCGGCGACGACGTACGCCGCGCTGCTGAAGAAGGTCGGACGGCCATTTTCTTCGGATTCCAGAACCCGTCGCCGATCGAGGACGACCTGGGGCTGGTGGAGATCTGCCACACGCTCGGCATTCGGTTCATGCAACTCACCTACAACAATCAGTCGCTGCTGGCGACAGGCTGCTATGAGGAGGTCGATTCGGGAGTTACCCGCTTCGGACGGCAGGTGATTGCAGAGATGAACCGTGTCGGCCTTGTCGTAGACATGAGCCACTCGGCAGAACGCTCCACGCTGGAAGCCATTGAGATCTCGGAACGGCCGATCGCCATCACCCATGCCAACCCGGCCTGGTGGCACCCCGCACTCCGCAATAAGTCCGACGAGGTGCTGCGAGCGCTCACTCAAGCCGGCGGAATGCTTGGCTTCTCTCTCTACCCGCATCATCTGAAGGACAGCACGGATTGCAGCGTTGAGAGTTTTTGCCAGATGGTCCACGAGGCTGCCGAGCGTTATGGCGTCGAGCATCTCGGACTTGGCTCGGACCTTTGTCAAGACCAGCCCGACTCGGTTGTTTCGTGGATGCGGAATGGCCGTTGGACAAAGACGATCGACTACGGCGAGGGCTCGGCAGGCGCGCCCGGGTTCCCTAATCAGCCGGACTGGTTTCGAGACAGCCGCGACTTCGGCAACATCGCATCGGGCCTTGCCACAGTGGGATTTGGGGCGGCAGACGTGGACGGGCTCATGGGTGGCAACTGGCTGACATTTTACGACGCCTCGTTCGGCCAACAATGAGGAGCGAAGATCCGGGTGTGGTAGCCGCTATGCGGCCGGCCCAGGAGGTGATGCGACTTGCTCGGCTCGGAAGTTCCTTTCCGACCCGGCTGAGCTTTATGCGCACGCTCATCCGCCGTCTTGCATCGGAGGCAGGCGAGGTGACCCGTCCTGTCTGGGAGATCGACGATGAGGGATTTGGCAGAGCCGTCTACACGGTGCAGTTGACCGGCCACGAATACAGCCTGGTCGCTTTCAGCACGCCGTTGGCCCCTGAAAACCGAACTGACCGGGTTATCGCCGAGGCGTGGGACAGCAGTTACGTTCTCTTCGACGGCATGCCCACGACCGATGACCTCGATCGGCTGGAGCAGGCCGTTCCGCGCCAGGAATCTGCGAGATATCGGTCGACCGAGTTGTGCCTCAGCCGCGCCAACAAGTCCGTACGCCTGTTTGAACACGTCGTGTCGAGCCTTGCCTCGGGGCATCAGCCCGACCAGTCGATGTTGGCATCGGTCGGCTACCTCATGCGCACCACGGCCGTCTATGGCAATGGCAAGTTCGGGATCTCCGATCGAAGCAACTTTGCTGATCGCCATGGTATGGAGCATCCGTTCCGAGCGGAGATGTTGAGCGTGTGGCTCATCCGAGGATTCACAACCGATCTCGTCAACCACGTCGCCCATCGCCGCTCACCTGATGCAGCGGTTTCGCTTGATCAGAGTCTTCAGCGTCAGTTGGGTATTGGAAACGCCACCGGACTGGGTATGGCGCCGTTTCTGGTCAACCATCCAATCTTGTTCAACAATTGGATGACTGCTCGCGAGACGGCTATCGCCCGCGTGCGGGTCATCAAGGTTGCCGACAGTCGGTCGGTTCGCCGTGTCGCCGACTTGCTCAGCCGGGCCCGACGCCATGTCGCTCAGTGGCAGGTCGACGATGTCCAGCAGACCGAGCGCATCGCAACCCTCGAGGACCAACTCGGTGAGGTTGTCGCTCTTCTCGACCACTCATGGTTCAACGAGTCGACTCCGTGGGATCGGCTGATGATCCAGGCGCACCAGTGGTCGCTGGAGACGCAGGAACTGCTTGCAGCACTGCTGGTGGAAGCACATCCCGACCTGGTCGATGATCTCGCCGCAGACATGGCCAGCGTCCGGCCGCCATGTCTCGATGCGACGCGCACAGTTGAGGAACTCGGCGAGCAGTTGGCCGAGACTTTCAGTTGGGCGTTGGATATCGATTTCGACTCGGTTTCCGAATCGGCTCAATTTTGGTACATCTCCGAAGAGAAGTTGGAGCCTCGTCTCGGACTTCGATACGAGGAGACGGGTGCGGAGTTAGAGCAGCCGCTCGATATTGCTCGTCAGGTGAAGGCGCTCGCTGGCGATCTGTCAAATACAGAGCGGGCGCAGTCGATCGCCGCGTTTCTGTGCGACTATCCCGAGCATCGAAATGCTGCTCTGCGAGTGCAGACGGCTGCCACATACCCCTACGCCGAGATCCGCGACAACCTGATCAGCGAATGTTGTCTGCCAATCGACATGTTGCGGGCCAAGCTCGCATTCTTTGGCGCTTGCAAATTTGATCCCAAAAGCGATCGATGGACCAGGATCACGCTCTACCAGGGCGCCCCGTTGTTCGGCGACATCGCCGACCCTGCCCCCGGGTTCGATGCAGACGACTGGTGGCTTCCGGTGTTGGCGGCCTCGTGATCTGTTCGATCAACGAGACTGGTGCGATTCTGCGAAAGGCCGCTGTGGGATCGGGCTTTCCCATTGGTCTTGCCGATGTTATTTCCGCGGCTGGGGTGTGGCTCTGTGTTCGCGACCTCGATGGTATTGGCGCGGTACTTGAGGTATTGGATGCCGGATACCCAACCAGTGTGCAGGCGCGACGCAATGGAGCTTTGCTCACTGTCAGCCACGCAAGAATCGGCCGAAGTGGTGTCTCGCTGATCGAACTTTTGATTGTAGGAGAGGTCGAGCGAGTCATTGTCGAGAGTCCAGACTCAATCATGCTTCTCGCCGGGGTGGCTGGCGTTGCGGCGACCAATTCAGGGGTGGCATTCGCCTTCACTCTCGACGGTGAGTCGATCATCATCGATTCGCAGCGGATTGAAGCGAGTGGACTGTCTGGCTCGTCGCGTGTGGAAATCGAGATTACGGAACCTCGGCTACAACCCTTTCAGCCGCTTCGAAGTGCACTGGTCGTGGATGAGGAGCAGTGGGAGTCCATTTCTGGACTCGCAGCTCGTATTTACGTGCCTGCGACTGAGGAGTCTCGCCTCAGCGGCGCGGGGGCTGGGCTGACGGACAACGACTAGACGGCGGCTGCCGGCACTGGTGACAGCGGGAAGCTGTGGATGCACTGTTCGCCGCAGCAGAGGCCTACATTCTTGACCTCGTATAGGTCGAATGACCTAGAGTGGGCTGAATGGCCTAGGGTGGGAACACAAAGCCATTTAGATCTCGCCGCGGACTGAAGGAACACTCGTGAAGCTGGAAAAGATTTTCGTTGCGTTAGCGGTCATCGGGTCAATAGTCGCGACTGTTGACGTTGCTGGTGCGAAAGGGCGACCGGACACGTCCCCGAACGGTGACGCTGGTTCGGCATTCGAATACTGGACTCCGGAACGCGTTGCTGCGGCGCAACCGAGAGATCTCGTGATCGATGCGCGCGGTCTCGGCTACCTTCGCCGTGCCAATAGTTCGCTGTCGCCCTATGGTCACAGTGTTGCGGCTCAAGCTCATCTGGCCGCGCCGGTTGGGCGACTGGGGGCAGTGCCGGTGCGAAGCGTGGAACGGGCACCCGCCACGATAAATGCATCGTCCATTTTCGGTGCAGCGATTGGTTCGATGTCACCCGATGGGACCACTGTCGGTGCCAGTGCAACCTTCTCTGTAACGGTCACCGCCGACAAGTCTGTTCGTTCTGTTGACATGTATGTCGGCCTGGTTGGTGGTACCAAACAGAGTTTCTCCACATCGTTCGTGGGTGGCGATACCTGGCAGGCCAACCTGCAGGGATTCTCTGACGGCGACTGGGAGTGGTACGTCATCGTCCGCGAAAAGGGACGCGGACGGGTCACCACGACATCCGAAACCGTCCAGTTCACGGTGTCGACCGGTGGCGGTGGGGGAGGCGGCGGTGGCGATATCACGAACGAGCGTTGGACGAGTGGTGGCGACGTGCAGACTGCTGCGGGACGGATTCTGTTCACGATGTCTGACGGCAACTACGTATGTTCTGGTACAGCGGTCACTGATGCAACGACGGGCCGATCGATCATCCTGACGGCGGCTCACTGCATCTATGACGACGTTGCCAAGGACTTCGCCACCAACGCCTTGTTCATTCCGAGCCAGGATGACGGCGGGAGTGATGGGACCGACTCCAACTGTACGAACGATCCGTTGGGTTGCTGGTCGGTCGACCACGGAGTGGTCGACCTGAATTGGACGACGCGGTCGTTCCCCCACAACATCCCGTGGGATTACGGCTATTACGTTGTCTCCGATACCGGTGCGCACGAGGGTTCGGCCTCGAGCGACGCCTTGGACACGGCGGCGGGGACTCTGCAAGTCGACTTCACCGCACCGGTCGTCGGCGACTTGACAACGGCACTCGGCTACTCGTACAGCGATGATCCCAACTTCATGCACTGCCAAGAGGCGATGTCCACGGAGGGCTCAGACAATTATTGGCTCGGTGCATGCGATCTGTCGGGTGGCGCCTCCGGAGGCCCATGGCTTCAGCCACTGAATGGTGGAAATGGGCCGGTGATTTCGGTGAATTCGTGGGGCTACACCAACCAGCCTGGTATGGCTGGACCCAAGCTGCATGGCACGTCGGCGGCACTCCTCTTTGACATGGCGAAGATCACTGATCTCTCTGGCGGTGAGCGAGGCTTTGTGATCGACCCGACGAATCCGCCGACCACGACCACGACGCCGACCACGACCACGACCACGACGCCGACTACCACGACCACAGCCCCTGCCAACATCTCGCTGGACGACGTCGAGGGGTACAAGGTCAAGGGTCGTAAATATGGTGATCTGACGTGGAGCGGTGCGTCCAGCCAGCAAGTCGACATTGTGCGCGATGGCAGTGTCATCGGCACTACTGACAACGATGGTTTCGCAACCGATGCCACCGGTCAGAACGGCGGGGGGTCGACGACTTGGCAGATCTGTGAGGTTGGTTCCTCGACGGCGTGCTCCGCCGAGTGGACACATACCTGGTGACACCTCCG
>JABIQM010000019.1 GCA_018699415.1 Acidimicrobiaceae bacterium | reverse complement strand
GGGGCTGAACAGTCGCTACACGAATCAAAATCCCAACGATGTCCCCCATGACTGGGACATCGCGTTCACCCCGACCGTCACATATAGCGGGTCCATGAGTTTGGACATTGGCGGAGTGCGGTTCGATCTCACCCATGGCCGCGGCGAGACGGCGGATCAGCAGTGGGTGTGGGTGCCCGGCGAGCGGGCAATCGTGAGCGCCGACTATTACCAGCCCTTCCTGCCCAACGCCGGTAACGGAAAGCGACGCCAACGACACATCCGCGACTGGGCGGCCGCGCTTCGCGCTATGGCCGACTGCCAGCCACTGGTCTCTCTTCCCATGCATGGTGCAGCTCTCGGTGAGTTGGAGAGTCAGGATCGATTCCGTGCGCATGCTGATATTTTGGACAGTATTGTCGGGCAGGTCTTGACGGGATTGAACGCTGGCACGCGCGGCAGCGATATTGTCGAAACCGTGGTCATGCCTGCGGAACACGCGGGCCGTGATGATGTCGCCGAGACATATAGCACCGTTCGAGATATCGCCAAGATGGTGGTGAATCAGTACACGGGCTGGTGGGATGACATCCCCTCACATTGGGCTCCTGCGTCTGTCGAAGCGGAGGCTGTCGAGATTGCTCGGCTCGCCGGGGGCGCCGACCGGCTGATGGATCGAGCATTGGAACTGATCGACAGCGATGTCCGCCTTGCATGCCAGCTGGCTGACTGGGCCTATTTCGCGCAGCCGGGCAGCGAGCGAATTCGTTCCGATGCCAGTCGGGTTTACATTGCCCGGATCATCAGTGACGAGACACCTACGCAGGAAGCGCTGGTGTACCTCGACCATCTTGCCGAGCTCGAACTTGGCTCCTGATCAGGCCACGTCGGGGATAGCCCCGCGTCACGTGATCAGCCGAGGACTTCCTTGGAGATGATGGTCTTCATGATCTCGGAGGTACCGCCGTAGATGGTGGCGACCCGAGCATCGGCGTAGGCAATGCTGATTGGATACTCGGTCATGAATCCGTAGCCGCCAAAGAGTTGGAGGCACCTGTCGGTGACGGTGTTCTGCAGTTCTGAACCCCAAAGCTTGGCTTTGGCGGCGCCTGCGGCGGTGAGTTCACCGGCGTTGTGCTTCATCACACAATCGTCGATGAACGGGCGACTCACCGCCAGTTCGGTCTCGATCTCGGCCAGCACGAACTTGGTGTTTTGGAACGAGGCGATCGGTTGGCCGAAGGCGGTGCGTTCCTTCACATACTTCACGGTCCAGTCAAGGGCGGCCTCAGCGACGGCGACACCAGTGACTCCGATCGAAAGCCGCTCTTGGGCGAGGTTGAACGAGAGGTACTTCATCCCCTTGCCTTCCTCGCCGAGCAGGTTGGCCTTCGGCACGCGGACATCGCTGAAGAATAGTTCGGCGGTGTCGGCGCTTTTCTGGCCGATCTTGTCCAGGTTTCGACCGCGCTCGAACCCGGGCATTCCGCGCTCGACAATCAGGAGCGAGATGCCGTTGCGTCCTGCGTCGGGATCGGTTCGACAGACGACCACGACGAGATCCGAGTTGATGCCATTGGTGATGAATGTCTTGGCACCGTTGACGATGTACTCGTCACCATCGGCGATTGCGGTGGTCCGGATGCCGGCGAGATCAGACCCGGTCCCTGGTTCAGTCATCGCCACAGCAACGATCAATTCGCCGGCAGCCATTCCCGGCAACCAGCGGGCGGCCTGTTCTTCGTTGCAGTACTGGGCGAAGTAGGGACCGACAATGTCGTTTACCAAACTTATGCCGTTGCCCGCACCACCCAGACCGGCGTATGCGAGTTCTTCATCGATTACGGCATTGAACCGGAAGTCGGTGCTGCCACTGCCACCGTGTGCCTCGGGCAAGTTGAATCCGATAAAGCCATGCGCCGCGGCATCTGCATAGACCTGACGGTCCATGATCCCGGCGTTTTCCCATTCTCCGAAGCGGGGGACCATCTCCGCGTTGATGAATGATCGGAAGCTGGTTCGGAATAGGTCATGTGTGTCGTCGTAGATACGGGCCATGTTTGGAATCTTCAGATCAGGGGTAGGGCGTCACCCTCCGGTGGTGGACCAGTGCCAGGGCTCGCTCGGTAGGTTGTAGAAGCCGAACTGGGGGGCGATCCGGGCCAAGGCACGAAAGACGTCACTGTTCCGGGTCCGAAGGACCCGCCCGTTGTAGGTGATGTCGATCGCCAGGCCCAACTCGTGTTGTGACAGCCCCGGCCGGGCGGTCGGTGGCCTGCACTGGCGCGCCGGCATCTCCCAGATGGCGTACTCCGATGTGCCGCAGTTGGCGCGACGCACACGGATCTGGCTTTCGGTACTTCGATAGCCACCTCCGCCGAGGGTGAACCCTTCGGCTGCCATCGCCGCGAGTATGGCTTCAACCTGGTCTGCAACCAGCACATTGACCACGATGCCGCGAACGGTCGTGACATCGATATCGCTACCCGCGGGCAGGGTGACGCTTCCGCCTGAACCGGGTCGCGAGGCGATGGCATCGGCGATTTTTTGTTCTTCGTCGCGGATCTCTTGAGCGAGTTGAGAGTCAAGGGCTTCGAGTGCAGCGACTTCGCCTAGGCGGCTTTCGAGCCGTAACTCGATCTCGAGCAGGATCTTTTCCTGTCGTTGGAGCGCGGCATCAAGTTCGTCGAAGCGAAGCTCGACTTCGGCCCTGCGGGCCTCGGATTCAACGGAGGCTTCGGCAGCAATGATTTGCTGCTGTTCGAGTTCGGCGTCGATGGAGCGAAGACGATCCAGTTCCTCGAGACCTGTGCCTGTTCCGTACTCCGCCAGGGTTTCTTCTCGGGTGGCAGCCCAGGGGTCCTCAGCGAACGCTTCGAGGTCGCCAGTGCCTTGGTACGAAACGTAGGAGTTGACGGCTGCGCGTCGGAGAAGTTCACGCGCTGCTACCTGCTCAGCTTCCAGATTGATGATGGCCTGCTCAGCGTCAGCCTGGGTGTGTTCGGCATCTCGCACGGCTCGCTGGGCGGCTTCGATTGCAGCCTGCTGAGCGTCAACGCCAGCCTGAAGAGCCTCGATGGCCGCAGTAAGCGAGTCGGCATCTCCGGCAATGGCGTCTACCTCAGCGGCAAGGTCAGCGGCATCGGACTGCACTTTCTTTCGTTCTTCGCGCAGTTCCCCCGGCGTCTGAGCTGACGCAAGCGCGCTGACGGAGACCAATAGACCCAGGAGGGCGAAGGCGGCGACCGCTCGGCGGCGGGAACGAGTCGAAGAGGTAGTGCGCATGTCGTCACATGATTGTAAAGAACAACAGGTGAGAGTGCATACGGGTCAGTCGTTTTTACAGGTCAGTCCACCGTCGACGGGAATAATCGCCCCCGTGATGTAGCTCGCTGCGGGCAAGGCCAGGCTCAACACGATGTGCGCCACCTCTTCGGGGTCGCCGTAGCGGCGTAGTGCTGTGCGGCGGCGAGCGTAGGTGTCCTTCATGTCGTCAGGGATTTGCTCGGTGATGCCCGTGTGGATCGGGCCGGGACAGATCGCGTTGACTGTGATGCCGTCCACCCCGAGCATCACGGCAAGTGAGCGGGTGAGACCGACAACCCCGTGCTTTGCAGCGGTGTATGGCGTTACGCCGCGTTGGGCAGTGATTCCCTCGGTTGATGCGATATTGATCACTCGTGCGCAATCGCTGGATCGAAGGTCGTCGAGACAGGCCCGCACGATCCGCTGGTGGGGGGTGAGCAACACGTCGAACGCCGCATGCCAGACATCGTCGAAGTCGGGTGAGTCGAGCGAAGCTCCGAAGCTAGCGCCGGCGTTGTTGACGATGATGTCGACCGGGCCAAGTTCGACACGAACCTCGTCGAGCACCGTCTGGATCCGGTCATTGTCGGTGACATCGAGTACCCAACCGTGCGCGGTGCCGCCCGCGGCGTGGATCTCGTCGACGACGGCAGCAACCCGAGCAGCGCCGAGATCGGTGACCGCCACTTTGGCGCCCTCATCGGCGAACAGTCGAGCCTCTGCTCGACCCATTCCCGAGGCGGCACCGGTGATGAACACGACCCGGTCCGCGACGGATCGGCTGAGTTGGCTGAGACGTTCGGTCATGGCTGGACGGTACGCGACACGGTGAAGGTCTGCAGAATCGCGACCGCATTCGCACTACCTTCACATCTATGCAGCTTGGGTTGACGTGGGGATATTGGGGTCGGTCGATGCCGGCCGACTTCGTGGTGACGACCAAGGCTGCAGAGGACGCCGGGTTCGATGCCGTCTTCTCGGCCGAGTCATGGGGGAGTGATGCATTCACACCCCTGGCACTTCTCGCTGCACACACCGAGCGGATAAAGCTCGGCACTGGCGTCGTGCAGATCTCCGCGCGAACGCCTACTGCCACGGCAATGCACGCGGTCACACTCGACCAGATATCAAACGGACGGCTCATCCTCGGCTTGGGAGTGTCGGGTCCGCAGTTGGTGGAGGGGTGGTACGGCATGCCATCGCACAAGCCGCTCGCTCGGACCAGGGAGTATGTGGAGATCCTTCGCCAGGTGTTCCACCGTGAGGGCCCGCTCGAGTATGACGGCGAGCACTATCAGTTGCCGTTCACCGGTGATGGGGCGCAAGGGCAGGGCAAATCGTTGAAGATCATGACGCACCCGCTGCGCCAGATCCCGATCTGGATCGGTGCCGAAGGTCCGAACAATGTGGCCCAAACATGCGAGATCGCAGACGGCTGGTTCCCGCTCTATTACTCGCCGTGGCGCGCCGAGGTGTACCACGACCAGATCAAGGACCGACCCCTCGGATTTGAGATCTCGGTGAACGTCGCCATGGAGGTCACTAACGATGTGGAGGCCGCGCTGGAGAAGGTGCGAGCGAACCTGGCCCTCTATGTCGGCGGGATGGGAACGAAAGGTCAAAATTACCACACTGCACTGATGGCGCGAATGGGGTTTGAAGACGCGGCCCACACGATCCAGAGCTTGTTTCTTGAGGGTCGTCGCGACGAAGCGGTCGCCGCCGTCCCAATCGAATTCGCCGACGAATTGTCGCTGGTCGGTTCGGTCGATCGGATCAAGGACCGGCTGCAGGCGTGGGAGGAGAGCGCGGTCACCATGATCAATGTGAGACCTCGTTCGATCCCTGAACTCCACCAGATTGCTGAGCTTGTAAAGGGTTAGGCCCACGGCTCCTTGTGGGCGCTGCCTCAGATGTAGCTGACGGTCAAGTGCTCTCTCTGCTCTCGCAAATAGAGCAAGGACATTGTTGGGAAATATTGCTACTCTGGACCCATGACCGACGAGCCACTGGGTCCAGCACAGCGCCGTATTGTCGATCATCTAAAGCGGATGGGTGCGTGCACGACGGGTGGTCTGGCGAATGCGCTTGATGTCACCACGCAGGCTGTGCGCCCACCGTTGGCCGAGCTCGAGAGCAAGGGTTTGGTGAGTGCCGAACAGGTATCCACGGGGGTGCGGGGCCGACCGCCGCTTGGCTGGGCGCTCACTCCGATTGCCATTGATCTCTTCCCGGACCGACATAGCGACCTCACCGTCGAGCTTCTCGACGCAATGAAGACGGCTCTCGGTGACGATGCGTTGGAGCAGGTCCTCCTCGAACGAGACCGGTCTCAACTCGCGGCAGTTGAAGCTGATATGCCCGACGGGGCCGACATCGCTACCCGGGTCGAGGTTCTGGCCGCAGCTCGTACTCGCCAGGGGTACATGGCCGAGGTCGTGGACGAGGGCGACACGATGCTGCTCATCGAGCACCATTGTCCTGTGTATGCGGCCGCGAGGAGTTGCCAGGGCTTGTGTGCCAACGAGATTGAATTCTTCCGAACCGTGATGGGCCCCGGTGCTGAAGTCGAGCGAACCCAACATTTGCTCGCCGGTGGCGATCGCTGCGTCTACCGCATTCGGACCCGTTGAGCACCTCGCTGAAACGGTCGGTGCCGCCAGAGAGGTCACCGCTCGATCGCTACGTACGCTTTGTGAGTCCCGATGTTGTGCGACTGGCTGCAGTCGCGTCACCATCACTGGCCGCAATGGTTTGAAGGAGATTGGTCAGTGAGTCGATGGAACGAACGAGATGATGTTGCTCGGGGACACGAGTACGACGCCCGCTGGAGAGCACTTGCTGACGCGGGCGAATCGATTCACGGTGAGGCGGATCTGATCTCGACGCTCCTCGATGGCCACGCCGGTGCTTCTGTGCTCGACGCAGGCTGTGGCACAGGCCGAGTGGGGATTGAGTTAGCTCGGCGAGGTTTCGATGTGGTGGGGGTCGACCTCGATCCGGGGATGCTCGACACCGCGAAGGAGAAGGCCCCTGAGGTCGACTGGATACTCGGCGATCTGGTGGATGTCGAACTCGACCGAGAGTTCGATCTCATTGCCATGCCTGGCAACGTGATGATATTCGTGGCGCCCGGCACAGAAGGCGGGGTCCTGAGTAATCTGGTCCGTCACCTCCGTCCGAGTGCGTTCTTGGTTGCCGGATTTCAGCTTGGGTCGGGGAAGCTGTCGCTGAGCGAGTACGACATGCTGGCTGCAGCGTCCGGGCTATCGCTCGTGAACCGATGGTCCACCTGGGACCGCGTGCCCTTCACGACAGACGAGTACGCCGTTTCGCTGCATGAGCGCCGACCTGACACACTCGGTTGATGCACGAATTCAGCGGCCGCACAGCGGTCATCACCGGCGGTGCCTCGGGGATCGGTCTCGGCGTCGCCCGACGTCTCGCCGCGGAAGGCATGAACCTGGTTCTCGCTGATATCGAGGCACCTGTCCTGACTCAGGTCGTCAGTACGTTTGAAGCAGACGGCGTCGCGGTGCTTGGCATCGAGACTGACGTCTCGGACCGTGTCTCGGTTCTTGCCATGCGCGACCAAACGATTGAACGGTTCGGCACCGTGGAGTTCCTTTTCAACAACGCGGGCGTGGCGGGTGGCGGTGCGCTGCTCGCCGAGGCCGACGACTATGAGGACATTTTCGAATGGACCCTCGGCGTCAACCTGTTCGGCGTTCTGCACTGCATCCGAGCATTTGTGCCCGGGATGATCGCCCACGGACAACCCGCGCATGTCATCAACACTGCATCAATGGCCGGATTGATTCCCGCACCCTTGGGCGCCTATACAGTCTCCAAATACAGCAGCCTTTGTATGGCTGAGCTCTTGGCGGGCGAATGTGCCGAGACTGCGGTCAACGTGTCGGTGCTGTGCCCAGCTTTTGTGGCCACAGGGATTGCCGACAGTGTTCGCAACTTGCCTGAACACCTCGTCCCAACGGTCGATGCGTCTCCGGAAGCTGAACTCCGAGCCGACGCGATGCGTGACCTTGTCTCCGGCGGCATCGCTCCGGAGGAGGTTGCCGAGGCTGTATTCGCCGCGGTCGTTGACGAGCAGTTCTTGATCTTGACCCATGAGGGCAACGACGAGGCTGTGCGCAGTCGTACGGAGGCGCTGCTTGCCGGCCGCGTTCCCTACGACTGGGTGGACAGTCCTCTTTCGTGACTGAACTCGACGACCATCAGCTGGCGGCCGAGATCGCTCAGTCGACCGGCGACAAGCTCGTCGATCTTCTCCAGAACACGCCAACTTCTCGACGGGGTTGGGGCGGCCTGGAATATGAAGGTGACGCCATGGCCCACCATCACATTGTGGACCGGCTTCGCGTCGCCCGACCCAACGACGCAGTGCTTTCCGAAGAGGGGATCGACGATCCGTCCCGGCTGAGGGCCTCACGTGTCTGGATTGTCGACCCGCTTGATGGATCGAGTGACTTCGGATATTCGCCACATTGGGCAGTTCATATCGCGATGGTTATCGACGGTGTGCCGACCGCCGCTGCGGTGGCGGTCCCAGGGTGGGGTACCACTTGGGCCACTGATCCGAAGCCTGCACCGATCACATCGGATGTGGGCGATCGCCCGCGGATCGTGGTGTCTCGGTCCCGCAGCCACCACGACGGCCGACTCCTTCAGGACGCGCTCAACGCGGAGGTCATGGCCGTTGGTTCCGCTGGCGTGAAAGCGATGGCGGTGGTGCGTGGCGACGTCGATGCGTATGTGCACGGCGGAGGACTCTACGAGTGGGATTCATGTGCTCCAGTAGCGGTCGCTCGGGCAGCCGGCCTCGTGTGCTGTCGCACCGATGGTGCCAAGCTCGAGTTCAACAAGCCTGATCCGTGGTCGCCAGGCCTGGTGATCTCACGCCCCGAATTGGTCGACGACATCGTCGATGTGATGACCTGAACGCGTGCCTCCATCACACAAGAAGCATCAGTCTCGATCCATCGAGCATCAGTTCAACGAACCAAGGTCCGCCGTCTGGCCGCGGCTTGCTGCTGCAGTTCAGAGTTCTTCAGCAACGATGTTGGCTGTCGAACCTCCGTGGCGGCTCTGTGCCGATGACTCCGAGGCCCACCCAGATCTTGAGTTCATGGAGGGTACGTTCGTCATTCGCGATGACGGTTCGATGTGTCTGGTGTCGTGGGGACTTGTTTTTGACCCCGAACCAACAGAGACAGGCATCGTCGCAGTCGAGCAGGCGCTGGCCTCGACGGCTGAGTTACTCGAGGGACTAGCCCTCGAACGGCAACGGTAGCGATTGTCGATTATCTGGTTCGTAGTCGCTGAGGCCGGATTGTCGTAATGAGGTCGTAACATTAGCTGTCGTATGGTACGCCGTCTCATAATCTTGCTTCTCGCTCTCGCGTTGTTCTCCGTTGCCTGTGGTGGCGGCGATGATGAGGTGATCGATTCCGGAGACTTGGTCGTCGTCGACGAGCCTGATGACGAGTTGGAGAGTGACGCAGCCGCGAGCGAGACCACCACGTCAACGACTGTCACTGTGCCTGCTGGTCCGCCCACGACCCGGGGCCCTGCGCCGGTTGTCGTGGTCGAGCCGCTCACAGGCCTGGGTTCCATAACCGTGTTCTCTGGTGAGCCCGTCTATCGAGGAGTGCTCGGCCAGATTGATCCTGATCGCAATATTGTTTCCCCAGCGGCGCTCCCGCCCGATGTGCCTGCGGCCGGCATCAGCCCGCTCACGGGTCTGCCCATTGACCCTTTGACGGCTGATCGCCCAGCGATGGTCGTGAAGATCGACAACACCGAGAAGGGACGGCCCCAGGAGGCGCTTGCTCTTGCCGACGTGGTTTTCGTCGAACAGATCGAGGGCGGTTTCACACGCCTCGTTGTGGTGTTCCACTCCAACACGCCAGCGGTGATCGGACCTATCCGGTCTGGCCGCTCGAGCGATATTGGCATCTTTGGGTCGTTCAATAATCCGATCTTCGTCTGGTCTGGTGCGAACCGGGTCCAAGGAGCGATCATTCGCCGTCAGGACTTCGTCGACCTGGGAGCAGGAACTCGAACCGAGTTCTATCGAGCTGATGATCGTCCAGGTACCTATGACCTGATGGCAGATCCTGCCGTTCTGTGGGGGATCGCCGAAGCCAATGAAGATGGCGGCATCCCGCCCGCTCACTTCGAGTTTCAAAACGACGAGGTCGCTTTACCGAATACGGCGATTCCCGTTGACCACGCGGACATCTCGTACCCGTCGGTCACCAGTTCCTGGACCTGGGACGGCGCCGCTCGTGGGTGGCGACGTGCGCAGAGTGGGACCGAGCATGTCGATGCTAAGGGCAACCCGGTGATTGCAGCCAACGTGCTCGTCGCTGAGGTCGAGCAGGTCTGGACTGGCAGCGTCGATGCCATCGGTACCCGCGTCTACGAGGGGAAGTTCGTGGGTAGTGGTGTCGGTTACGTGTTCGTTGATGGCCACATGATTGAGGTCACGTGGACCAAGCCATCGATCCACAGCGTTGCCACCTGGACCACAGCAGACGGTATTCCCGTGGCTCTCAGGCCTGGTCAGACCTGGATTGAGTTGGCTCCCATCGGTGGTCTCACCGCAGGCTGAGGATCAGCCCTCAGAATCGGCCCCGAGCCAGAGGCTCAGATCTTCTGGATCAGTGTTCCTGTTCCGAGTCCACCGCCACAACACATCGAGACGATGGCATATTCGCCGCCTCCGCGGTGCAGTTCATGGACTGCTTTGGTGGTGAGGATTGCACCGGTGCCGCCGAGTGGATGACCAAGGGCGATGGCGCCGCCGTTGGGGTTGACTTTCGAGCTGTCGGCTCCGAGTTCTTTTTCCCAGGCCAGAACGACTGAAGCAAACGCCTCGTTGATCTCGAAGACGTCAATGTCGTCGATCGAAAGATCGTTGTCAGCGAGGAGTTTCTTGGTGGCGTCGATCGGCCCTGTGAGCATGAGTACCGGATCGGTGCCGACAAGACATACATCGATGATCTTGGCCAATGGCGTGAGGCCGAGTTGGTCGGCCTTCTCGCGGGTCATCATCAAGACAGCACCAGCGCCGTCGGACACCTGACTTGATGTGCCGGCGGTGTGGACGCCATCTTCTCGGGCCACCGGCTTGAGGCCGGCCAGCGACTCGATGGTGGTCTCGCGTAGACCGCCGTCGCGTGTGACGGTGAGCGTCGTACCGGTCTCTTTGCCGTCATCGCCGAGCACAGGGACTTCGACTGGCACGATCTGGGTGCCGAACGCATCCTCATCCCAGGCCTTGGCGGCGAGCCTTTGGCTGCGTGCGCCAAAAGCGTCGGTGTCGTCGCGGGAGATGTCCCACTTCTGGGCGATGCGCTCCGCGCCCTCGAACTGGGATGTGAACTCGTAGCTCTCCCAGTAACGCTTGTTGACGGGTCGCCCGTAGTCGCGGTTCGATGTGGTTGCGCCCATTGGCACCTGGCTCATCAGTTCAATGCCGCACGCCACGGCTGTGTCAACGATGCCGGATTTTACGAGTGCGTACGCGAGGTTGGTGGCCTGCTGGGATGACCCGCATTGGGCATCGACCGTGGTTGCCGCTACTTCAAGTGGCAGGCCTGCCGCGAGCCATGCGTTACGGGCCACGTTCATGGTCTGCATGCCCACTTGATCGACGCATCCGCCCACCACTTGGCCGACCTCGGCCGGATCCACCCCTGTTCGATCGAACAGGGCCTTCTGCACGTCGCCGAGGACGCTGATCGCATGACCGGTGGACAGTTCGCCATTGCGACGCCCGACAGGGCTGCGTACGGCATCAACAATGACTACGTCTCGTTCGCTCATGCGCCCAACATTAGGTGATGATTCTACCAATGACCTACAACGCACGTCTGGGGACAGACCCCAAACGTGCGTTGTAGAGCCGTACTTGTAGGTGTGAAGAGAGCCCCAGGCTGACCTGGCGGTATGGGCTTCTACCTGACACGATTGAGGCGATGACTAAGCCTACCCCTGCTGATCGAACCGTCTTTCGTACGTGTCCGTTGTGCGAGGCCACCTGTGGCCTGCAAATTGAGGTGCGAGACGGGGTGGTGAAGCGCATTCGCGGCGATCAGGATGATGTCTTCTCGTCGGGCTTCATCTGCCCGAAGGGGTCCACGCTCAAGCAGTTGCATGAAGACCCTGACCGACTCCGCAAGCCGCTCGTGCGTAGAGGTGTCGACGACGACGGCGCGCCTGTCTTCGAGGAGGTCGACTGGGACGAAGCGTTCCGTGTCGTCGAAGAGAAGCTCAGTGACGTACGCGAGCGTCACGGAGCCGCGGCTATCGGGGTTTACCTCGGCAATCCGAATGCGCATCTCCTCGGTGCAGTCACCCACACTCGTCCGTTCCTGAAGGCGCTTGGCTCACGCAGTCTTTTTTCGGCGAGCACCGTCGACCAGATGCCTCGCCATGTGGCATCTGGATATCTCTACGGTTCGGGAGCGTCGGTGCCAGTGCCCGATATGGACCGCACCGACCTGTTCGTCTTGCTGGGCGCGAATCCGTTCGTATCAAACGGCAGCATGTGCACGGCTCCCGGCTTCCCTGATCGAGTAGATGCTGTCCGCGAGCGCGGCGGTCGCGTCATAGTCATCGACCCGCGCCGCACCCGGACTGCTGAAGCCGCAGACCTCCACCTCTCGATCCGTCCTGGCACTGACGCTGCGCTTCTTGCGGCCATCACCCACCATCTCATCAGCACTGATCAGGTCTCCATGGGTAGGGTCGCAGCTCTGGTCGACGGTCGCAGCGAACTAGCCGAAGCAGTCGAGAACTTCACGGCCGATTGGGCCGCCGGAGTGACCGGAATTGATGCCGACCAGATTCGTGCGCTCGCTGATGAGATAGGCGCCGCCAAATCGGCTGCCGTCTACGGCCGAATTGGTACCACCACAGTCGAGTTCGGCACCTTGACGACCTGGCTCCTTGATGTAATCGCCATCCTCACCGGC
>JABIQM010000064.1 GCA_018699415.1 Acidimicrobiaceae bacterium | reverse complement strand
CACGATGGTCCATCACAGCCATGCCGACCCCGATGGTCCTAGCCCGTAGTGGCGGCGCTACTGAGGCTCAGTGGTGAACGGGATGTGATGGTTCAGTCATCGTCGGTGCCATCGTCGGATGGATTCGTATTCTCTACACCACCGTCGCCCTGACTTCGGCTACTCGACGCAGCATTTGGAAACGCCTCGAGGATTTCCTTCGCGGCTGTGGCGGTGGTCCGAATGATCTGACTGAGTAGCCCAGTGTCATCGGGTCGGGGATCGATCGTTGGCGACTCATCCTCCGTGTCGGTCATGCTTCGCTGTTCTCCAGTTCGGTCTCACGGTGCAACGACTGGCAGACGTACCGGCCCGTAAAAGCGTGTCAGTGGTCGTCCTATGCGGTGGTGCGGTCGGTGTTCAGAGCAATGGTCGCGGCTTCAGATCCGCCGTCCGGCTATCAATATCTCAACTCTTGCAGTTGCGCGAGACTAACTCAATCAGTTGTTGTCACCGCAGGATCTTCCTTGTTGCCGCTGCCATAGTGGTACTCGATGGTGCTGTCTCGCACCTTGCGGAACTGGCGCCCTACGAGGTGCTGGCCGACGCTGGATGTTTACGGGGGTCGGACCCTCACCTGTATTGGAACTGCCCCAAAGGGGTGAACCCCGCCGGTGTGAACCTGACCGGTGCGGTCCTCACCGGGGTGATCGGCCACCCCTGAAAAAGCCCGACACAGACCAGCCAACGACAAGACATGGTCTTCTCTCGTGGTGCTATCAGAGGCAACGGCGTCTCAGCCATGAGCACCGGAGAATCGAGAACCGAGTGCCAACGCAGGCGTTCAAACGGGCCCCGAAGGCCGAATGAGCTGTGTTTGCTTGGCTGCCAATTTGGCTGCCAAATGGTGAAGGAGCCTGCGAGCCTGTCTGCCGACTAGTTCCCAATGTTGATCGCCGGTTCGAATTATCTCGCCGCATGGTCGTGGCTCAGAGCTTCTCGGTCCACGGTCCAACCCGGCGGGTCGTTTGTCGAAGAACAGTTCAAGCAGGATGACTGACTCGATGGGGACTTTACGGTCGCTCCATCGCGGTCACGCGCTGCAGTCGTCGACGATGACCTGGATAGTCGTTCATGGCGTAGTGAAGCGTTGCGCGGTTATCCCAAATGAGAACTTGCCCGGGCGACCACCCGACCCGAATGATGAATTCGGTCCGAGTTTGATGCTTCTCGAGCATGGCGAGAAGCATGTCGCTTTCGTCATCAGCGAGGCCATCGATCTTCGAAACGAAGGCTGAGTTCACGAAGATGGCCTTACGCCCAGAGACGGGATGCACGCGCACCAGGGGATGGCGTGCGGCGGTTGTCGGCGCGGCGGCCATATTGGGATAGCAGTGTTCCGCCTGCAGGCCCTCCAATAGGTCCTGAAGTTGTGGACTGAGGGTTTCGTAGGCAGAGAACTGATTCGCAAAGAGTGTGTCGCCGCCGATCGGTGGAATCTCGTGACCCAAGAGAAGTGATACCGCTGCGGGTGGAGACTGGAAAGAGATGTCGCAGTGCCAATGTTCACCGCCGAAAGTGCCGATCTCGTGCTCCTCTTTGAGCACTTCGAGGATCGCTGGATGCTCAGGGATCGGCGTAAGGAACGGGTGAAGAAACGGATCTCCGAAATGCTCACCGATCGCCACGTGCTGGGCGGGCGTCAACGATTGGTCGGGGAACGCCAAGACCAGATACTCGCTGAAGAGGACGTCGACCGCCTCCCACGCCTCGTCCGAGAGCGAACGAAGGTCGACACCCTCGACACGAGCGCCGAGCGCCGCTCCCAGTGGCGTGATCTTCCAGGCGGCCGGTGTCATATCTTCGACCCGGTCTCGAGTCTTTCGAACAGCGTCCTCTCCCCCATTCTTGGCGCGAAACAGTCGCCAAAGCGATCAGAGATTAGCTTCACAGTATCGACGCCGTGAGACCCGGGTGCCGTAACCCATACAGAATTCCCGAGAAGCTTCGAGACCCGTGCCGAAAATGCACCCACGGGGTTGATGACGAATGGCACGGCAGCAGTCTCTGAGATGGCCAGTGTTTCTTGCAACTTTTCAAGAATGACCCACCGCTCCTGCCTCCCTCGCTTCATCGCCACCGACCGATCCAGCCAGATAGAAAGCTCGATGCTCGGGTAGGGAAGCAGGTCGAGAACCCGGACGAATGCGGCGGCAACCCGACACGCCGGAATCGCCATTCTGCGAGGCGCGCTAAGAGCGCCTCTGACGGCACCAACGACAACGCCTAGCAGGGACCCCCTCGAACACTTCTTCAGAGAGCGATAGCGGCCGCCCTCTGGCCCGAACTTTGGCCGACAATGCCGAACACCCACCGATGCGCCGCCGCATCCCCACATAAGAATCATGCGAAGCGGTCTGTTGGGGATGTTGGTTCGGTGTGCCCCTCACGGCACCCGGTATAGCGAAGCGCCCCAATGGGCACCAGCCCCGAATGCGGTGAAGGCGACGAGTGCTCCCGACCCGACTCGGCCGGCCAGTCGCTGTTCGTGAAACAAGGTCGGCAAGGTGGCAGCGGTTGTGTTGCCGTGCTCGGCAATGTTCGACGGCACGACACTCTCGTCGAGTCCCAAGGCTGTGCCGACTGCGCTAACAATCCGAGCGTTGGCCTGGTGCGCGATCACCAGATCGAGATCGCTCACGGAGAGACCGGCAGAATCGAGGACTGCAGTGACCGCTGACGGCATGGCTCGGACGGCCTGACGGAAGAGTTCCATTCCCTTCATCTGTGGGGTGCACATGCCGGCTTCGAGTTGGGCTGCGTCGATGTAGGGCTGGCGGCTGAACCCGATGCCCGGCACATGGATGAGGTCATAGGAAGCGCCATCACTGAAAAGGCGCCCCCCAATGAAGCCGCTGTCGTGCTCACCGAGGCGGAGAACACAGGCACCGGCCCCATCCCCAAACAACACTGCCCATGCCCGAGAGGCTGTGGCGACTGCGTATTCATCAGGATCGACCAGACCATCGTGGGTGCCACGAAGCGTCGCCCAACTGGTGGGACCAAACGGCATGTATCCCGCGTGGGCCTCGGCGCCCACCACAACCGCTGTTGTCGCCCGACCGTTGGCGAGCATGGCATCGGCGAGTTCGAGCCCGTACAAGAACCCACCGCACTGCTGACGGATCTCGAACGCGCAGATGCGGTCCAGGCCGACCTCAGCCTGCACTAAGGGAGCGTTGCCAGGAGCAAACATGTCGGGGGTCATGGTGGCGTTGACCAAGAGGTCGACCTCGCCGGGAGCGACTCCTGCGTCTTCAAGAGCTGCCGAGACCGCCTCAGCAGCCAACTGCACAGACCCGACCCCGGGTGCCACGTACCGACGCTGGGCCACGCCAGTGCGACTTTGGATCCATTCGTCGGAGGTGTCCATCACCTTGACGAGGTCGGCATTGCTCACCACATGAGGTGGTTGGGCTACCCCAGTTCCCACAATCACGCTTCCCATCTGATCTCCTCACAGTTGGTTTGGTTGGTGGTCACGGCGATCGCGTCACACGGCCGCCGGGAAGAATACGTCGCCACGCAACGCTAGAGAGATCGAGTGGCGAGCTGATTGTGTACATCGACAGGCTGCCCACTCGAGTCGAAGATCGTGACGACGAGCTTGATGACGAGTACGAACGAAACCATCGATGACACGGGATTACCGGGCAGCCCAAACATCGGCGTTGGGACCGAATTGCATCTTCTGGGGCGTGTTGTCCCCCGGGCATTTCCATGAGGAACAGTGGCAGGTCGGTTGATGGCGTTGCCCCTGCTCAGGTGGCGTTTCTCCCGAAGCCATGAACGTGAACAATGGGCGAGACTGAAAGCTGGGCCGTCCAACGGCT
>JABIQM010000108.1 GCA_018699415.1 Acidimicrobiaceae bacterium | reverse complement strand
TGGGATTTCGTTGTTTCACGATCGAGCAAGGGCTCTTCGCAGTTGATCACGTGTCGGTGACCCGGCTGGACCATCGGGCGTTTGGTAGATCCGACATGACAGGCCAACCGGGTCGTCTGCCTCCGCAAACGGGTCAACTCCATTGATGAGAATGCTCGGAGACCCTCGGAAATGGATCCGTTCTGCCTCTTCGGCGGTGTCCACGATGTGTCGGGTGATCGACATGCAAGGGTGTTCGGCAACGAGTGCGGCTAAGTGTTCGTTGGCGACAAGCCAGTTTGGGCAGTCGTGGAAGTACAACAAGGTCACATCCATGTCCGAATGATAAACCTTGCTACACGGCTCGAGGCGCATCGGGATAACCCCGGTCTAGAACTGGCGTAAACCCATGACAGATCCAACCAGACCCGAAAGCAGGGATGCTCTACGGTTGCCCCGTGACAGGAGCTTTCCCATTGCTATCAAGCGGATCCATCTTTGATCCTGAGCGGTATGCGGCTACCCGATTACCCATCGAGGAGGCCACGCCGCTTCCACCTGAGGTCTACTTCTCCGAGGAGTGGTACGAACGCGAGGTCGAGACGATCTTTCGCAAAGAATGGCTGGTTGCCACCCGCGAAGAAGAAATCCCGAACCCGGGTGACTATGTGCGACTCGACATCGTGGGTGAGCCGCTGGTGATCATCCGGGATGACGATGGTGTCGTTCGTGCGTTGTCGGCGTCGTGTCGCCACCGAGGATCAGAACTCATGGCCGGCTCCGGAAACTGCCGTAAGATCGTGTGCCCCTACCATTCATGGACATACGCGCTAGACGGGCGTCTCCAGGCAACCCCGTCGATGCAGGACGCAGTCGGGTTCGACAAGAACGACTATCCCCTGCCATCTGTGCGGGCCGAAATCTGGGCCGGGTTTGTTTTCATCAACTTCGATCCCGATGCCACGCCACTTCTTCAGTCGCTTGGCGGGCTCGTTGACCGACTCGCCAGCTACCAGATGGAAGACATGGTGGTCACCAAGAAATGGGAGAACCGGTTCCGATCAAACTGGAAGATCTGGGTGGAGAACTCCCGTGAGGGCTATCACGTACGCACCGTGCACCGACAGTCGCTCGACACCTATTACCCCGGAGCAATCCGCACGGCCTTTCAGGCTGATGGTGAACCAATGGTGTACGCCATCAACAGCAGCGACAACGAGAACGGCCTCTATGTACCGCGCAACCACACACTGCCGTTCATCGATGGCCTATCCGCCACCGACAACGAGGCAACCCATTTCATCATCCACTATCCCCACCTGCTGCTCAACGTCCCTCCGGATCGAATCACCTTTCACCAGTACTTCCCCGAAGGGCCAGACTGGGTCCGAATCACGTCATGGTGCTGCTTTCCGAAATCAACAGTGGCCTTGCCCGAGTTCGAGACCGAGGTCAACGAAAAGTACTACCCGTCGATGGACATGTTTCTCGCCGAAGACAAAGGGGTGTGCGAGCTTGTGCACCGCGGGATCAGTGGACGCATGACATCACCATCTCGCTATTCACCCGCCGAGGAACGCACCGTGCACGAGTTTTCAAACTATGTCCTCGACCGAGTGCTCGGCCCGCAATGAGTGAACGAGTAAGCGTTTCCATCCCGAACGTCGGCGAGCCAGCCGATCCACGAGCAGGTTCGCAGTGCATCCGCTCGGGGAACCTTCTGTTCATCTCGGGCCAAATCGCGCTCGACAATGGAGAACTCGTCGGCCCCGACGACCCTCTCGAGCAGTGCCGCCAGTGCCTGCGTCACATCCAGAGTTTCGTCACCGCCGCAGGCGGCACACTCAACGACATAGTTTCGCTCGACATCTTTCTCACCGACATCGGATATCGGCCAGCGGCAGGTCAGGCTCGAGCCGAGTTCTTCAGCGCCCCGGGCCCGAGCGCCACGGTCGTCGGCGGCGTCAACCTTGCCTTCGAAGGGCTTCTGGTGGAGATCAGCGCACGGGCAGTTCTGTCGTGACCAGAGCGCTACCGGGCCAGGCCCAAACTGTCCTCGGTCCGATTGACGCAGACCAACTCGGGATCACGCTCGCCCACGACCATGTCCTTATGGACGGGTCGTTCATGTACGTCGATCCACCGGCGGGCGGTGATCAACATCTTGCGGAGGAGTCGATCACGCTCCAGAACCGGGGCTGGGTGGCATACCACTGGACGTCAAACCATCACAACGTGCAGTTGGACTCAGAGGATCTGGCGATCAGCGAACTCCACCGTTTCGTCCAGGCCGGCGGGCGCACGGTCGTCGACCCAACCAACATCGGACTCGGCCGCGACCCTGGGCCACTGGTTCGCATCGCCGAAGCCACCAGCACTCATATTCTCATGGGGGCCGGCTACTACCTGGGCGGAACGCACCCCTCCGACATGTCTGCTCGATCATCCGATTCGATCACCGCGGAGATCGTTGCCGACATCGAGCTCGGGGTCGACGGCACCGATGTCAAAGCAGGACTGATCGGTGAAATCGGGTGTTCCTACCCGTGGCTTCCCAACGAGAAAAAGAGCCTGGGTGCAGCCGTAGCAGCACAGATCGAAACCGGAGCTCCCCTGATGGTGCATCCGGGCCGCGATCCGATGTCGCCGGTCGAAATCGCTCAGATCATCGACGAAGAAGGTGGCGATCTCAGCCGCACGATCATCTGCCACATCGACCGCACCTGCACCGACCGAGCATGGCTTACCGACTTGGCCTCCACTGGCTGCTGTCTCGAGTACGACCTGTTTGGAAACGAGAGCTCCTGGTATCCGCCCAACCCAGCCGTCGACATGCCATCTGACGCAGAGCGTATGGACGTCATCCTTTGGCATTTTGAACAGGGCCTCGAGCATCAAATCCTGCTCTCACACGACATCGCCACCAAGCACCGACTGCATCAGTACGGCGGTCTTGGCTATGACCATCTCATAACCAACGTCGTGCCTCGACTGCTGCGCCGAGGCCTCAGCGAAAGCGATGTCACAACACTTATCGTCGACAACCCGAAGCGCATCTACGCGTTCGTAGCGCCTGGAATATCTTCGATTGGAGTGTAAGCAAGTGATAGGTCCTGGTAAGAACAACTAGCGGGGGTTGATTTGTGAGTCCACATCTCAAACAATTTCTGGCCGGAGGAACGCTTACCGGTGCCGTCACAGGCCTGTTCGTAGACGCGGCATCGTATGGGGACGAACTCAGTGGGGCAGGCGCCGTCTTCGCCTTTCTCGTCGTGCCGGGCATCACAGCAGCAGTTCTCACAGGTATCTTCCGAAATGAGAAGAATCGAGCCAAGCGCCTGCTTTCCCCAAGATGGCTCTTCGCGAGGCTGCTCTGCGTCGCCTACCTGACCACGTTTCCGGTATTCGGGGTTCTCGCCGGAGGCGCTACCGTTCCCCAGGTCGTGTTGGTCGGAGCAATTTCCGGCACATTCTGGGCGATGCCGTTCATGCTCCCGTTCGTATCTCGGTGACCGCCACTGGGCGCAGCGACCGCGTCGACTGGTCCATCCATATCGCCGCCAGCCGATCGGGGTCTCATTGGGTGGCCCGATCGCCCGAGTGACAATAGGATCACAGGGTGGACCCGAGTCGAGCCGCAGCGTTCCCCTTCATCCCCGCCGACACAGCACCACTCGTGATCAATCGCACAGACGATGTGTGGCTCATTCGCGACGACGGCACCCGAATCCTTGATGCCGGTGGCGGCGCGATCGTCACCAACATCGGACACGGACGAACCGAGGTGGTCGAGGCGGCAGCCCGCGCGCTGGGCACGGTCGACTATGTCGTGCCCGTCTGGGTCACCGAGAACCGCATTGCACTCGTAGAAGAACTCGTCGAGCATTGGTTACCCGATGGATTTACCCGGGCATCGTTCTTCTCTGGCGGGTCGGAGTCAGTGGATGCCGCCATCCGGGTGGCGCGAACCCACCAGGTCGCCGTCGGCCAACCACAGCGATGGAAGGTGATCGGGCGCGACGTGAGCTACCACGGCTCGACCCTGTCCGGTTTGAGCGTCGGCAATCACGATCGGCGGCGAAGTGGCCTCGAACCGATGCTCGCAGATCACCCCAAGAGCAATTGGCTCGATCCGGAAGCACTCGCCAAAGTCATCGAGCAGGAGGGCCCCGAGACGGTGGCTGCGTTCATCGGTGAACCAATCAGCGGAGCATCAGCTGGAGCGATGGTTCCGCCCGACGGCTATTGGTCTACCGTCGAAGAGGTCTGTCGGGCCAACGACATCCTGATCATCGTTGATGAGGTGATGACGGGGTTCGGGCGAACCGGCCGGACCTGGGGCCACGAGCACTTCGACGTCACCCCCGACATCATCGTCGGCGGAAAGGGCCTCTCCGGCGGGTACGCGCCGATGGGCGGTGTCTACTCAACCGATGCTGTCGTGGATCCGATTGCCGCTGCCGGAATGGGCTTGATGTACTTCACCTTCAGCGGTGCCGACCTCGGATGTGCGGTGAGTGTCGAGGTCCTTCGGATCATGCGCGACGAAGAACTGGTGCAGCGGTCCGCCGAGATGGGTGCTCGGCTCCGCCGCCGGCTCGAGGACGAGTTGGGCGGCCACCCCAATGTCAGCGACATTCGGGGCCTCGGACTCATGCAGGGGATCGAGTTGGTGCAGGATCGTGACACCGGTATCGAGTTCTCACGCTCGATCGACTTCGCGGCGCGAGTGGCGGGTGAAGCGATCGAACGGGGAGTGTGGGTCTACCCGTGCGGATCAGGGCCAGTGGCTGATGCACTCCTCATCGGGCCTCCGTTTACCATCAGCGATGACCACATCGAGATGATCGTCGACACGACAAAGGCATCAATCGACGCGGCAGCAGCCGCCGTCTCTGGCTAGCGCTCCCGCACCCATCGACACCACACAACGGGCGACTCGGGCGGGTTGCCCTCATCAGCCTTTGAGGACGACCTCGACAAGTGTCTCGTGGTAGGCGGCTGACCCGTGCCCGTCCGCAGGCACGGCCGGATTCGTCAGCGCATTGACCGCCCGACCCTGCGGCGTATGACGGTGATGCCAGCCAAACGGGACAGCCACAACCCCAGGTAGCACCTCGTCGGTGAATTCAATCCCGAGCGTGAGCCGACCCCGGTCGTTGAAGACGTCGACCCGGTCACCGGCCCGGAGGCCGCGCGCCTTGGCGTCCTCAGGATGAATCTGCAGAAGCGGCTCGCCCTCTTGAGGTAGGTGCTCGCCGAACTGGGCGTAGTTGGCGTTGAGAAACTTCACATGTTGTTTGCGCGTCATCAGCACCAGCGGGAACCGGGCCGCCAAATCGCTGGCGCCCTCAGGCGTCTCATCACCAGCCCGGAACTCCAATGCGCCAAGCTGGAGCCGGCCGTCATCGGTCTGCGGCCCAGTGTCAACGTAGGGCCGAGTTCCAGGAGCAACATTGAGCCGAACCCACGTCTCTTGCACCAAGCGGTCGTATGTGATGCCTTCGAGCCATTCGTGATCAGAGTCGAGGAGTTCCCGGATCAACATCTCGTCATCTGCCTGCAGGGCCGGATCATGAAACCCCATCACCGCCGCCAGCCCCCGGAAGATCTCCGTATTCGGACGCGTATCTCCGACCGGTTCGATTGCCGGCTGATTCAAAGCCAGATTGAGATGGCCCCATGCAATACCAAGATCCAGGTGTTCGATCTGTGTGGTAGTCGGCAGAACGATGTCGGCGTATCGAGCAGTGTCTGTCATGAACTGCTCGATCACCACGGTGAAGAGGTCCTCCCGCTCGAGCCCCTCGATTATTCGATTCTGCTCCGGCACAATGACGGCAGGGTTGGAGTTGTGAACGACAAGCGCAGCGACCGCAGGGGCCAGTTCCCGATCAGTGAGGATCTCGCCGAGACGAGCCATGTTGAACGTTCGCCTCGGCGGATCAGGCGGAGCCGGGTAATTGAGCGCCGTCTCGAAATACACCTGCGTTGATCGGGCGAGCCCTCCCCCGCTGTCGCGCCAAGCGCCTGTCACCGCCGGCAGCATCGCAACCGCCCGCATGATGTCACGGCCATGTTGACGATGCTCTGGACCAACGAGCATTCGGATTGCGGCCGGCCGACGGGAAACGTAGGTGTCAGCCAACCAACTAATTCGCTCGGCGCTGAGTCCGGTGATCTGCTCAGCACGATCCAGCGACATCGCCCGGGCTGACGCCAACAACTCGTCCCAACCCGACGTGTTGGCTTGGATCCAGTCGCGGTCGATGAGCCCATCGCGGTCCAGCACCTGGATCATCGCCAACACCAACGCTGTGTCAGTGCCGGGCTGCAGTTGAAGGAACTCGTCGGCCCGTTCCGCCGTCGAGGTACGTACCGGGTCGATCACGATCACGAGGGCACCGTCGGCACGAGCTTGTTCGATGACTGGCCAAAGGTGCCGGTTCGTGAGATACGTGTTGGTACCCCACAAGATGATCGTCCGGGCTTTGACCAGATCTTCAGGGTCAAAGCCGAACGGCTGCCCAGACACATCACTTGCCCCTAGCCATGCGGTCGTCCCGCAGAGGTGCCGGTGGATGTCCGACGCCCCGATCGCGTTGAAGAACCGATCAGCCATGATCCCCTTCTGGATCACGCCTTGCGTCCCATCGAAGGAGAATTGGAGAATCGATTCCCCACCCACTTCTTCGCTCAGTGTCGAGAATCGCAAGGAGATCTCAGCCAGCGCCTCATCCCAACTGACTGGCTCAAACCTCGCTTCGCCCTTCGGCCCAACCCGGCGAAGTGGCGTCAGCAAACGTGCCGGGTGATACACCCGATCAAGGAAGTGGTTCACCTTCGGACACAACACTCCCTTGGTAGTTGGATGCTCGACGTTTCCGCGAAGCTTGACAGCCCGCCCATCGCTGACCGTCACATCCCACACACACGTATCCGGGCAATCGTGATGACATGACCCCCGGACGATCATCGGCTCACTCACGCGACCATCCTGCCCTACACCAACGCCATTGCGGAACCATCGACCGAGATGGGCTATGGTCGCTGCCGCCGTCATCGCTCACAAATGCCGAGAGTCGAAAACATGTCGCCGACTCAACCCCTCAATGTCCTGATCGTCTCGGCAGGGATCTTGGGTATCGGAGGAGAGATCCCTCTAGCCAGACGTTCGACGACCAACACGAGGCTCGGAACAATCAGGGATTTCATCGAAGTGACGATCTCGGAGATTGCTCATGGCCGCTAGCGCCGAGCGGATGTGCGTCTACATGGTGCTCACGAAAGGATATGAGACCCTCTCCAGCCAGCCGATTGCTGTCGACTCCGACGTCGACTTCATTTGCTTCACCGACGACCACACTCTCGTGTCCAACACGTGGGACATCCGTTCTCTCGACCTGATTCTCCCGAGCGACCCGACTCGTAGCATGAAGTTCCCAAAGCTCTGTCCTCATCGCTACCTCGACGACTACGACATTTCGCTCTACATCGACAACAATACGCAACTGCGGCAGACGCCCGAAGAGATCGTGAGACAACTGCTACCGCCAGACACCGGATTCGCGGCCATGTTCCACGAAATCCGATCCCGAGCACGACAAGAGTTCGAGACAGTCGCGCAGTTGCCACATTTGGAAATGCCGTGGGTCGTCGCCGAGCAACTCGCCCACTATCAGGCCGATCGTCCCGACGTCCTCGACTCTCGCCCGATCAACGGAAGCTTCATGCTCAGACGACACAATCGTAAAGATGTCGAGCGGGCAATGGAACGCTGGCTGATTCATGTGCTGCGTTACTCGCGCCGAGACCAACTTTCGGCCCGGATGGCCTTCGCCGAAACCGACTTCGAACCCCTAGGACTGGAATTTGATCCTCGCGACAACCCATTCGCGTACAAGGCCCCCAGGCGGAATTTCGATCGAAAGATCGGCGGCAAGCTGCCAACTATCGCAGAACTCGACCACGCGACGGATGAACTGGCAAGCACGAACATCGAAGTAGAGCGGTTGACCACCGAAAACCGTCGACTGCAACAAGCAACACTCGACACAAACGAACGTATCGAAGAATTGGAAACGTCCACCTCTTGGCACATCACTGCACCACTGCGCGTCATCGCTCGGCGACTTCGTAAGCTGCGGCAGCACTGAAGTGCACTCGGCTTCGCGTCGACCGAGGCGCAAGACCTTCGGATGCCGGGGCAATCACGATGAGTCGGCGCTAGGGCGCAAGGACACTCAACCACGAAACCGTCCTGATCGACGCCAATGCCATTGCGGGAGGACCAACCCGCGTGGCCTATGATTTCGTCCGTCGTCATCGATCACAAGCACCGAAAGTGGAGAACATGTCCCCGACCGAACACTTCGATGTCTTGATCGTCGGGGCAGGGATCTCTGGTGTCGGGGTGGCCTATCACCTCTGCGACCAGCGGCCGGCCACCAGCTTCGTGATCTTGGAGGCCAAGGACACGTTCGGCGGGACGTGGGTCACCCACACCTATCCGGGCATTCGATCCGACAGCGACCTCTACACCTTCGGTTATCGGTTCAAGCCATGGATTGGGGCACCGATCGCCACCGCCGAAGAGATCCTCTCCTACATGGGTGAGGTGATCGACGAAAATGATCTTGACGAGCACATCCGCTACCACCACCACATCTCTGCAGCTTCCTGGTCCAGCGATGACGCCCGCTGGACGGTCACGGCCACCAACACCATCTCCGGTGAGACCAGAATATTCACCGCGAACTTTCTGTGGATGTGTCAGGGCTACTACAAGCATGACGAGGGCTACACGCCTGACTGGCATGGCATGGCCGACTATAAGGGACAGGTCGTGCACCCCCAGACCTGGCCCGATGACATCGAACTCGAAGACAAACAAGTTGTCGTCATCGGAAGCGGCGCAACCGCGGCGACGCTCGTTCCCGCCATCGCCGCCGATTGCGGCCATGTCACCGTCTTGCAACGCTCTCCCACCTACTTCCGAGCGGGACGCAATGCGATCGAAATCGCCGACCAATTGCGCGAGTTGGATATCCAGGAGGAATGGATCCACGAGATCGTCAGACGAAAGACCCTGTTCGACCAGAACGAATTCACGAAGTTGTCCTTCGCGTACCCCGACGAGGTGAAGGACGCTCTGATCAACGACATCCGTGAGCTTCTGCCCGATGGGTACAACGTCGAAACCCACTTCACGCCGACGTACCGGCCATGGCGACAGCGGTTGGCGTTCGTGCCCAATGGCGACCTTTTCGAAAGCATCAGCTCCGGCAAGGCATCGATGGTCACCGACGAGATCGAACGGTTCACGAAGAAGGGGATCCTCACCACATCTGGTGAAGAGTTGATCGCCGACATCGTCGTCAGCGCTACGGGCTTTCATCTGTCGGTCCTTGGCAACATCGACTTCACGGTCGATGGCAAGGTGATCGATTTCGCCGACACCGTCACATACCGCGGGATGATGTTCACCGGTGTGCCGAATCTGGCATGGGTGTTCGGCTACTTCCGAGCCAGTTGGACATTGCGGGTTGACCTGATGGCCGACTTCATGTGCCGCATGTTCGACCACATGGAATCCGCTGGCGCGACGCAAGCCGTTCCCATGCTCCGACCCGAGGATGAACACATGGATCTCGGGCCGTGGATGGACCCCGAGAACTTCAACCCCGGCTACCTGACGCGGAGCATGCATCTCATGCCCAAGAGCGGTGATGCTCCACGCTGGGCCCATACCCAGGACTACTGGACCGAACGGCGCGAACTGCCCCTCGTCGACCTTGCCGACGACGGCTTGACGTTCCTCTAGAAACCGCTGTCGTGCCCTCAGCCAGATTGTGTTCCGGGCCTGAGATGCATAGCCGAGTGCGGAGCCCACCGCTTCGCCCATGGACGAGCTTCTTCGAGAGCGAACGCCAAGTCGTACAAGAGGGCATCGGCGCCCGGGGCTGCGGTGAACATCGATCCGATCGGCACGCCCGTCGGCGCATCGAAATACAGCGGCACGCTCATCGACGGTGATCCTGACATATTGGCAATAGCTGCGTTGCTCAGGAATCGCTCACTCTTGTGACCGTCAAACGCGCCGCTGGGGTCAAACTCGTCGGCGGCAATGGCATCGTGCGGATGGGTAAGACTGAGCCATACGTCAAACTGCTGGAAGAACTCTGCCGTGTCGGCACAAAGCATCTGAAGGTAAGCCTCTGCGGTCTCCAACGCATCCGAAGCGAGTTCATCACTTTGGCGCATCAAGCCGATGGTGTTCAGGGTCAACAGACCGGTTTGCTCGATGGGGGCTCCGGCTTGGGCTTCAATCATCGCGATCATGCCCACGGTTCGAGACAGGAACAAGTTGCGGTACGCGGTGTAGAACTGCTCACCATCCACTGGAGCGGCGATCTCCACCACCTCATGACCCATCTCGAGCAGAAGCGTGACGCTCTCGTCGAGCGCCGTCGCTGCAGCAGGTTCGGGGTCGCGAGCAAGGATGTCGGTCTGGCTCACTGCGACACGAAAACGGCGAGTGGACGGGCCCACGACAGTGTCGGCGCGTGGGTAGGTGCCGCCCTGCTGGATCTGAGTCATCGCAAACAGGGCAGCGCTGTCGCGCACTGTTCGACTGATCGCATGGTGGGTCTTGAAAACGGGATGCGAACCGTCAAGTTCACCGCTGGCCTGTCGGCCTCGACTCCCTTTCATTCCGAAAACTCCGCACGCCGATGCCGGGATTCGGTTCGATCCTCCCCCATCGGTACCGTGCACGATCGGCGTATACCCGGCCGCAACCGCCGCCGCCGAACCGCCGCTTGAACCCCCTGACGAGTATTCGAGATTCCAAGGGTTCAGTGTCTTGCCGAACACCTCGTTGTCGGTAACCGGAAGCGACGCGAATTCCGGCGTGTTGGTCTTGCCCGCGATAACCAGACCGGCCCGCTCCATCTGCACGACATAGTCCGCAGACGACGCGCTGACATTGCCCATCTGGAGTCGAGATCCTTCACTTCGGCGAAGGCCTTCGACATCGATGAGGTCCTTCACGAATGTCGGTATCCCGGCGAACGGCGCATCACCCTGCACCCCAGAAATCAGGCCTCTGGCGCGATCGAATGCCCGGTCGACGACTGCGTTGATCGTTCCATCGAGTGCATCAACCCGGGCAATCGTTGCATCCAAAATCTCATCAGCGGTGACGTCGCCCGAACGAATAAGTTCCGACAGGCCTAGGCCATCAAACCCGAGCAACTCTCTCTGATCAGTCATGGAATCGGACCTTACAACCGCTCAGGTAACGAGCGCTTAGACCCGATGAACTGCTGCTTGGCCAAACACACCGGTCGGTCGGATCATCAACACAATGAGCATGACCATGTACGGCAGGATTGTCGTGTAGCCGCCCCCGAGGAAAGAGGCATATTCGCCCCATACGCCACCGACCATCACTTGCATCATTCCGATCGCGATGCCCGCCGCGTAAACGCCGCCATACGAGTCCCACCCGCCGATGGCAAGGACCGGGATCGCTCGGAAGAAGAGATCAGGCATCGATCGTGTCGTGAAAACCCCTGCACCGAGCGGTGGCACGGCAAACGCCATCGCCGCCAACATGCCGAGACCGGCAGCAAGGGCCCACCCGGTTGCCATCACCCGCGACCGGCCGATGCCGATGGAGACCGCAGCCTCCTCATCGTCGGCCATGGCCCGCGCCGCTATGCCGAACCAGGTTCGATTGAACCCGGCGACACCAAGAAGTACCGCTGGTGCCATCACACAGACGGCCAATGTTGAAACGCTGACGTCGGCACCGGCGATAGCGACGCTGGAGGTGCCCCATGGCATGGCCAGGCGGCGGCTGATCGGTGCGTGCCCGACGGCGACCTCGAGCACGAGTGCTCCGGCAAGTGTCGCCATTGTCAAGATGAACGGTGAGCGCCCGGGGAGCGGCCGGATGACAAGGCGTTCGACCAGCGCACCCAAAGCCCCAACCAGTGCCAACGCGACAACGAAGCACAGCACCCATCCCACCGGGTGATCGGCGATCAAAGTCAGCGGGTTCTTTCCCCGTAGCCTCCGGATGCCGAACCCTCCGTCGGAAACAAGGCTCGACAAGATCAATGCGCCGGCCGCGCCCAGGAACGGAAGCGTGAAGTTCAAAACCTTGTTCGTCTTGTAGGTCGCCACGAAGCCGAACCCCACGAGCGCATAGACCGAGCCGAGGCTCCAACCCTGAATGAGCAGAATCTCGATCGCCATAGACGTGATCCTCGCGCATGTCGATCGGAGCGTCGTCAATGAGCGTGGAGCAATACAGACAGGGCACCACGTCGCCCTAGAATCGGCGGATGGCCAACGACGTCGTGGCGCAAGCGCCAAGCCGGGTGAATCTCCTCGGCGATCGCACCGACTACAACGATGGTTTCGTGCTTCCGCTGGCCTTACCGTTCAAGACCGTGATCACGGCAACTCCACACGCCGACAACGAAGTGCCCCCGATCTCGGCTGGCTACGGCACCGCAGCATTCTCGCTCACCGACGAACCGTCGACTCGTGGGCTCAATACGTCGCCACCATGGCCCACCTTCTTGCTCATGAAGATATCGAGACAAGCGGGTTCGATGCCTCGATCACGACTGACATCCCCATCGGAGCAGGCCTGTCGTCACCGGCGGCCCTCGAGGTGGACGCGGGCTAGGCAATCACCGGTCTCGCGGGCATCGAGCCCGACCCCGATCGACTGCCGCTCCTTGGCACTCACTCCTATCGAGTTGCCCCACGCAGCGCAGGTGATCATCATGGACACGATGACTCGCCGTGAGCTAGCAACCAGCGCGTACGACGATCGTCGGCACTCCTGTGAACGTGCTGCAGCGGCCCTGGGACTTTCAAGACTTCGCGACGCCACCCTGGCCGACCTCGATCGCATCCGCGATCTCGAGGATCGACATCGAGCACACCATGTTGTGGCTGAGAATCAACGGGCCCTCGATGCCGTAGTCACGCTTGGTGCCAGCGATCTCCAAGCATTCGGTTGCGCCGTTGCACTAGTGAAGCGAGACGGGGTCACAGACTTCCTTCGAGACGTAGAACTCGGCTACCTGTCTGAGACCGGCATCACACCGGACCTCTGGGCCGTGGATCCATCATCGGGAGCGCCTGTGACATTCGGCGCCGGTGCCAAGTAGAGGGCACTCATGACTGTTGACCCACTCATTCATCAACTCTTTGACCCGACGTTCGTTAGCCACAACCGGCTGACCATGGCGAACCCCCACGTGCGTCAGAGCCTGCCCGGCACTCTGAGTCTGAATGGCACCTGGGACTTCTCGCTTGTCGATAACCCGGGCTCGGCGCCCGCAGGCTGGCAGACCGCCGATCCAGCGACATTGGGTTTTGGGTCGATCGAGGTGCCAGGTGTCTGGACTCGCCAAGGCACCGGCGATCTTCCGCACTACACCAATGTTCAGATGCCATGGGATGAGCAGCCGCCGAACGTGCCGGTTCACAACCCCACTGGCCTCTACCGAACCACATTTCCTGCTGATCCAGCGTGCCGGACAGTCCTGACAGTTGGCGCTGCTGAAGCTGTTGCTGCGGTGTGGTGCAACGGCACCTACATCGGCATGGG
>JABIQM010000187.1 GCA_018699415.1 Acidimicrobiaceae bacterium | reverse complement strand
GATCTGATCGAACGCACCGAGGAAGTCTTCGAGTACCCAATGGTGGATCGCGATCCACTTGAGTCTTGGACCGACGGGAGGGTCACGCTCATGGGCGACGCCGCTCACATCATGTATCCGGTTGGTTCAAATGGAGCGAGCCAGGCGATCATCGATGCTCGCAAGATCGGCCGAGGGTTCGTGGACCACGGGGTCAACCCGGATGCCATGGCGGCGTTTGAGAACGAGGTGCGTCCAGCCTCAGGCCGCATGATCCTCGCCGGACGAGGATCGGGGCCCGATTCTGTGGTCGCCATCGTTGAGGAGCGCTGCGGCGGCGAGTTTGACGACATCAACGATGTGATGCCCTACGACGAGCGGGCCGCGCTGTCCGCCAAATACAAGAAGCTCGCTGGGTTCGACATTGAAACCCTGAATGCCCGCCCGCCGATCATCGAGCCCGATTCCGTGGTCGGGTAGGGGTCACGCGATATGAAGCTGTTCTCGCACAAGAAGCGGCCGGTTCATCTCGGTCCGTACCCGTTGGAGCGGCTTCCACGCGTCGCTGACCCAGCCTCGACGCCGCTCGGCTCCAGCGGCCAGCGCCGGGCCGAAAACCGCCAGCCGGGCCCGCACTCGGCATCGCACGCGTTCAGTCTCTATCTTGATCTCTTCGACGCGGAACGAACCGGTGACGTTTCGCCGCAAGCACCAATTCCAGACGATCCAGCCGAGCGGTCCCGCAACCTGAAGTCAGGCCTCTACTTCCTTGACGCGGACATGGCGGGGTGCGGCGTCATCCCTGATGAGGCGTGGACAGGGGAGCAGCAGCCACACCGGTTCGCAGTGGTGAGCCTTGTTGCCCATACCCGTGCGAATAGGTCTCCGCAGCCTGGCGACGAGTGGATCGACGGCACCCGCCAAGCAAACGCCGACCTCCGTGCCTCCGAACTCGGCGTGATAACGGCGTCCTACATCCGACGACTCGGCTTCGATGCGATCGCCCACACCCCGACGGCAACCGACCTTGATCTCGAACGAGTGGCCTTGCAATGCGGTCTGATTGAGCGTCGCCACGGCGAGCTACGAGCCCCGTTCCTCAAGTCTGGGTTCGCATTGTCCGTCGTCTCGACCGATATGGAACTCACGCCCGACGCACCGCTCGCTCGGCGAGGGCCACTGGCCCGGTCGCGGTCAACGTCTGGGCTTGGATGGGTTCTTGGTTGGGGTGGAACAAGAGCCGGATTCGGACGTCTCAACGGAGATCACCGGCCGCTGCACATGGGTCGTTACCCGATGGAACGGATCAAGCGCGTCGAGGAAGCGACCACGCTGATTCTTCCCGAGGAGATCGAACGGGTGCCGGTTCGCGCCGGTGGCTTCCCACGAGCGGCCAATGGCGACATGGGGCCGAAGTTTGAGGCTGATGTGAAGGTGTTCGCCTTCAAGACACCACAAGCTCAGAGTTATGTGCAGCAGATCGCGGCGATGGTTCCGTATCAAGATGGCGACACCGCTGACACGCCAGCGCCGCGGACCTCGAATCCCGATCACAACGCCAACGCGCTAAAGGCGCTAGCGCATCACCTTGGCGGTGACATGGTCGGCGTGTGCGAGGTACCGAACTACGCCTGGTACTCCCATCGAGGTGACGGGTCAGTCATCGAACCGGATCACAAGAATGCGGTGGTGATCCTGCTCGATCAGGGCTACGAAACAATGGAGGGAGCCAGCGGCGATGACTGGGTGAGTGGTGCGCAGTCGATGCGGGCCTATATGCGTGGTGCCCAGATTGCTGGGATCATGGCGGAGCACATTCGATCGCTCGGATATGGGGCTCGCTCCCACACCAATCGACTGTCGGAGGTGTTACACATTCCTCTCGTTTTGGAGGCCGGCCTTGGCGAGATGAGCCGGATCGGCGAACTCGTGTTGAATCCGTTTGTCGGTCCTCGTTTCAAGTCCGTGGTGATGACCACCGACATGCCGCTCACTGCCGATAAGCAGATCGACTTTGGTCTGCAGGACTTCTGCACCAAATGCACCAAGTGCGCCCGCGAGTGCCCGTGTGGGGCAATCCCGTTCGGTGACAAGATCATGTTCAACGGGTATGAGACCTGGAAGCCCGACGTTGAGAAGTGCACCAAGTACCGCCTCGGCAACGTGAAGGGCGCCGCCTGCGGTCGCTGCATGAAGACTTGCCCGTACAACATGGAAGGCGTGCTCTCCGAACGGCTGTTTCTCTGGTTGGCAATCAAGTTTTCGTTTACCCGTCGCACGATTGCCAAGCTTGATGACGCGGCGCGCAATGGTTCGATCAATACGGTCAAGAAGTGGTGGTGGGACCTTGAGTGGAAGGGGGATCGCACCGTTGAACCGCAGAAAGGAACGAATGCTCGCGAGTTGGACATGAATGGCGGACGGATCGCCGATAAGCAGAGGATCGCCCTCTATCCGCCCGACGTGCTCCCGCCTGGAGACGCGCAGGGAGTCCCGGTAAAGCTTGATCGTAAAGCGGCAGTGCTACGCGGTGAGCAGGCGGAATCTCCGGCTGTGGCAAGGGCTCGCACCGGCCGATAGTCGACCTTCGACTCGACGACGAAAGCGCGACATGAGTCCAAGGCGTCCTAGCCTGCGCCAATGTTTGAATCTTGGGGAGACGGAGCCCGTTCGCTGACTGACGCAGTCACAGCACTGACCGGAGGTAAGGGTGGCGCCTACCCGAGCGGCACCTCGCTGTTGATTCGGGGCGCAAGTGAGTCGGTGATTATCGACCCGTCAGTCACTGTGGTCGAGAAAGGCCCACCCGCCGATGTTGACGCGGTGATCAATAGCCACGGCCACGAGGACCATATGGCTGGCAACGGTTCGTTCCCCAACGCTCGAATCCATATGCACGATGATGATCTGCCTGCGGCACACGGCATCGACGGTCTCCTCGCCATCTTTGGCTACAACATCGGCGACAACCCGGAGATGGCGCTCACGTTTCAAGAAGAGTTCCACTACACCCCTCGTCCGGATGCCACTGGGTTTCAGGATGGCCACGTGTGGGATCTTGGCGGCGGCGTGTCTGTTGAGGCAGTTCATCTTCCGGGACACACCCGCGGCCATAGCGGCTTCCGGATCACCGGCGGCATCTTTTTCTTATCCGACATCGACCTCAGCGGTTTCGGCCCGTACTACGGCGATGTATGGAGCGACCTGGATCAGTTCGAGGAGAGTCTGGTCATCGCTCGCGAGGAGGACGCCAAGTATTACGTGACGTTCCACCACAAGGGGATCATCGAGGAGCGCGAGACGTTCCTGCAGATGCTCGATGCCTTCGAGGCGGTTATCCCTCGGAGGCACCAGGCGATGCTTGACTTCCTGGCCGAGCCCAGAACGATCACTGAGATGGTTGAGCATCGGTTCGTTTATCGGCCGGGCGTCGAGGTCGTATTCGCTGATTCGGTGGAGGAGCGCACGGCTCGACTGCATATTGCCCGCATGAGGACCCGAGGCGAGATCGAAGATTTCGGCAACGGCTTGATCCGGGCCATCTAGGAGACTCAGTTGATGAACACATGGTCCCTGTATCGAGAGATTCGCGAACAACTTCTTGGACAGCTCGAGTCGTTGAGTGTCGAGCAGACCGAGATGAAGGTGCCTCTATGTCCGCAGTGGCGGGTCGTCGATGTGGTCTCCCATCTCTGCGGGCTCAACGCTGATCTTGTTGGTGGCATGAGGGTGGGCCTCGGCGCCGAAGAGAACACGGCCCGGCAGGTTGCAGACCGCTCGGGTGACACCTTGGCCCAGGTCGCTGCAGAATGGCGGGGCTACGACGATCGGATTGAGGAGCTTTACGCGGAGATCACTGGCATTGGGGCCGCGCTCGTGGCCGATCTAGTCATGCACGTCCATGATGTCCAGCACGCGCTCGGTTTGGAGATCGATCGAGAAGGTCCTGGTGTGGCTGAGGCGGCCGCTCGTTATGTCGACGTGTTGAAGACTCGGGTTGCTGAGCGTCTCGGCGTGGAGATTGAAATCAACCTCATCGACGGCGAGCCCGCCACCGATGGGTCGGCCGACGTGCGCCTCGATGCCACGTCGTACGATTTTCTGCGATCGATTGGGACTCGTCGCAGCCGAGGCCAGATTGAGGCGCTGGATTGGACCGGTGACCCAACGGCAGTCCTCGACGGAGCATGGCAGGTGTACGGCGACTTTCCCACCACCGACGTGCCGGTGTGACCTCAGCTGAAGTGGTGACACGAACATGTGTTCGCTAAGATCACACAATGCACGACTTCGGCCGCGATTATGAGATCGAACGCTTCCGCCGTTCACTAGCGATGCTCCCCACGGGAGCAGAGGCGCTGAAACGAGAGGAGGCCATGGCGCTTCTCAGCCGACTTCGAGACGTCACGGCTCGACTCCGGCGAGTGGAGGAGGGCCTGCGTCAATTGCTCGCCGATGAGTCGGCTACGGCGCCTGGCGGGCCTCAAAGTGCTTGATGATCCACGATCGATCAGATCTTCAGTAGTCCCTCCATCGTAGAGACCTCGATCACGCGGTCGTGTTCATCAAGATCGCTCGGCAAACCATCGTCGCACGTCTCCGCGGTGCCGATACCATTTCCTTCGCTGGCGCCGGTGCCCGAGCGGCCCAAGGGAGCGGCCTGCAAAGCCGTACAGTCGCGGGTTCAAATCCCGCCCGGCGCTCGTCAGCTCGGGGGCTGCCACATCGTGGCGGCCCCCGATGCGCGTTCCAGCCTCTTTCGGGGGTTGCGGCGGCCGAGTTTTCGGTGCGTGATCCGCTCTGAGCGCTGCTACAGTTTCGGTTTCCGGGCCGTTAGCTCAGTTGGTTAGAGCGCCTGCTCGACACGCAGGAGGTCACAAGTTCGACTCTTGTACGGCCCACCAACCCGATCGGTCGACGGCACCTCGGTGCGGTCGACCGTTGTGGTTTCACCGACCAGGGGACGTAGCTGATGGCCGATACGCAGCTCGAGCAGTACCGCTCCAGCATCGACAATATTGATGCCGCGCTGATCCTTTTGTTGGCGGAGCGCTTCAAAATCACGAAGGCGGTAGGTCACTACAAGGCTGCCACTGGCCTCCCTCCCGCTGACCCGAGCCGTGAGGCTGAGCAGATCGCTCGACTGCGGGACTTGGCAGCATCGGCCAATCTTGACCCGGCATTCAGCGAGAGCTTCCTGCGCTTTGTGATCGCCGAGGTGATCCGCCACCACGAGCGGGCCTCGACCGAAGCGTGAGTTGCTGGCTGTAATGAGTGACGTTTCGCCCGTGACGGTTGACCCCGATGTCGAGCGGCTTGCCCGACTTCTGCACGACGGATTCGTCGACTACCACGAGCGATTCTTGGAGATCACCCATCGCGCATCGCAGCGCTTCCTTGACCGGGAGTGGGCCGAACTACAGCAGGACTCCACAGAGCGACTCGACCTGCATAAGCATCGCGTCTGGGCCGTCGTCGACGCTGCGCGCCCATCTCTCCCCGATGACGAAGACGAGGCCAAGGCGCTGTGGATCGAGGCTCGTCGTCGCTATGTCCAGCTCGTGGCGGTCCGGATGGATCTTGAACTGGCCGAAACGTTCTACAACTCGACCACCCGCCACCTTTTCGATGTAATTGGGCTCGACAACGAGCTTGAGTTCCTCTGGCTTGGACCGACGGCGCTTCCCGCCGACGACGGCTCCCGTGGCGAGTACCGAAACTTCCCCATCGATGAGTCGCTCGAAGATAGTGTCCGCCAGATTTTCGAGCACTTGCCTCTGGCCAGCGACTTCGGCAGCCTGGATCAGTGCGCAGCCCTCGTCACCGAACGAATCCAGGCCCAGCTCGACGATGTTTGGGACGGTCAGATCGATTCGATCGACGTTCTACGGCCGATCTTTTACCGCAACAAGGGTGCCTATGTTGTGGGTCGTTTGCGATGGCTGAACCGGGTGTCGCCCGTGGTACTGCCGGTGCTCGATGGCGACGACGGGCTCTATGTCGACGCTGTGCTGTTGAGCGAGCTCGCGGCCAGTCGAATGTTCGGCTATACCCGTTCGTACTTCCATGTTTTGTGTCGCCGACCCGCCGCAGTTGTCGGATTCCTGAAGAGTTTGTTGCCGGTCAAGCCTGTCGCCGAGCTCTACACCTCGATCGGCTACAGCCAGCACGGTAAGACCAACCTCTTCCGAGCCCTCTACCGGCATATGGAGCACTCGAACACTCGCTTTGAGCGGGCTCGAGGCGCTCGCGGCATGGTGATGGTGGTGTTCACGCTGCCGTCATTCGATGTCGTGTTCAAGCTGATCAAGGATCGCTTTCCGCCATCGAAGCGAACAACGCCTGGAGACGTGCAACGTCGCTACAAGCTTGTGTTCGACCACGATCGTGTCGGCCGACTCGTTGATGCTCAGGAGTTCCGCAATTTGACCTTCAGGCGTGATCGCTTCGACGATGACATCCTCGATGAGCTACGAACCGAGTGCTCCCGTTCGGTCACCATCACCGACGACGAGGTCGTTCTTCATCACGTCTACACCGAACGCCGGCTGTATCCGCTAGATCTCTACCTGCGAGAAATGTCACCCGATCGGGCCCGTCGCGCCGCCATTGACTACGGCAACGCCATCAAGGATCTCGCCGCCGCCAACATCTTCCCTGGTGACCTGTTCCCTAAAAACTTTGGTGTCACCCGGCACGGCGCGGTTGTCTTTTACGACTACGACGAGCTTGCACTGCTGTCCGATGTGAACTTTCGGAAAATGCCGGTGAGCCAGAATTACGACGACGAGATGCTCGAGCAGCCATGGTTCCCGGTTGAGCCTGACGATGTCTTCCCTGAAGAGTTCCGCACCTATCTGCGTTCGCCGCGCATCGTCGGTGAAGTATTTGACGAGCTTCACCCAGAGATCTCCACCGTCGAGTTCTGGCAGCAGATGAAAGAGGGCCACAGCGAGGGCGGCCTGCCCGATTTCTTCCCCTACCCCAGAGATCTCCGCATCGCCCGGGACTGACCACCGAACTACGCTTAGGCCGTTCGAGCTAGAGGGAGGCAGCCGTGCGCGCCGTGGTACTGGAAGAAAAGGGTGGGCCTGAAGTCCTCCAGATCAAAGAGGTCCCTGACCCGGTGGCGGGCCCTGACGAGGTGCTGGTACAGATCGTGTCTTCTGCACTCAACCGGGCTGATCTGCTGCAGCGTATGGGTCTGTATCCGGGTCCAGCAATGGAGCACGAGATCCTGGGGCTGGAGTTTGCGGGTCGCGTCGTCGCCGTCGGTGACAGGGTTACCGAGCACGCCAACGGCGATGCCGTCATGGGCATCAGCAACGGTGGCTGTTACGCCGAGCAGATCGCCATCCATGAGCGACAGGCAATGAGCGTGCCCGAAGTACTCCCGCTGAGCGACGCTGGCGCCTTTCCCGAGGTGTTCGTCACAGCATGGGACGCTTTGGTGCGCCAGGGGGGTCTGACCAGCGGTCGATGGGCACTCGTCCATGCGGGAGCATCTGGAGTCGGTACGGCAGCCATCCAGATCTGTAAGGCAATGGGAGCTCGGATTGCGGTGACGGCCTCGGCTGGCAAGCACGATGTCTGCCATCAACTCGGTGCCGACGTGGTGATCGACTACAACGCCGATGACTTCGTGGCTGTCACCAATGATGCCACGGAGGGGCTGGGCATCGATGTCGTGCTCGATGTGATTGGTGGCGAGTACACGCCACGGAACGTTTCTGCGCTTCGTCTTGGTGGCCGGATCATCCAGGTAGGGGTGATGGCCGGTGGGCCTGTTCCGTTCAATGTTGCAAGCCTGCTCATGAAGCGAGCGACCATCACCGGCACCACCTTGCGAGCACGCCCAATCGAGGAGAAGGTGGCCATCACTCGTGAGTTCGCGGCTCAGATCCTTCCCCATGTCGCTTCGGGCGCGATCAGTCCCGTAATCGACAGTCGCTATCCGCTCGATGAGGTGGCCGATGCCCACGAGCGAATGGCATCCAACGCCAACGCTGGAAAGCTCGTGCTCGATATTTCTGAATGAGGGATGCTGTCGACGAAGCGACGCTGGCGAGACGGATCCCACCGTCGTTCAATCGCTGAAGTGGTCGTACCAGGCTGTTTCGACGGGGTGGAACTGGGCGATGTGGGAGCGGAGGTCATCGGTGATGATCGTTGAACGCGTCGGCGTGATGTTTGCGCGGCTCACGGTCGGCGCGGCGCGCCAGCCGAGCGTCACTGCGAGACGCTGAATGTCATCGTCGTAGCGTTCGGTGAGCCCTACGAAAGTGAAGTCGTCTGGCTCTAGGCCTGACACATAGTGCTCGGCGAATTCATTGCGGATAGGGGCCCACTCGATGAACGTGGCGAAGCCCATATCGGACGCGAGGAAGTGGTCGTGGTTCGGATTGCCGTGCGGGTCGGATTGGCGCCAGAAGTCGTAGTAGGAGGCCAGTCGATCGACTGGGTCACGCAGCCACATGATCCATTTCGCCTTGCCGGCCACAGCACGCGCCTCGTCGACGCGGATGTGGCCGTGGATCGCCCTGTATCGGTGAGCATCGATCGCAGCGCCCCCATAGATGTGGGCTAGGTCGTTGCCATATTCGACGTCAAGCGCAGCACGAAACGATGTGCCTGCCGTCTTGGGGATGTGGAGCGAGATCAACTCCAGTCGGGGCCGCGTAATACGTCGGCGAATTCGGCCGAGAGTGCTGCGAATCAGCGGTCGCTCATTGCGATGTAGTCGCGTTCGGCCTCACCGGTGTACAGCTGACGGGGACGAGCAATGCGAGAGTCCTGGTCGAGCATCTCGTCCCAGTGCGCAAGCCATCCCGGCATGCGTCCGATGGCGAACAGCACCGTGAACATATTGCGGGGGAAGCCCATCGATTCATAAATCAAGCCGCTGTAGAAGTCCACGTTGGGGTAGAGCTTCCGGCTGATGAAGTATTCGTCGCTTAGTGCGGCTTCTTCGAGTTTGAGGGCGATATCGAGCAGCGGATTGGTACCAGTGACGGCGAACACGTCATGGGCTGCTTCCTTGATAATGCGTGCACGCGGGTCGTAGTTCTTGTAGACGCGGTGGCCAAAGCCCATGAGGCGCTCGTTGCCGGCTTTCACGCCTTCGATGAACGGTTCGACGTTCTCATAACTGCCGATGCCATCGAGCATGTTGAGCACGGCCTCGTTTGCTCCGCCGTGGCGAGGGCCGTAGAGCGCACCGCATGCTGCTGACATTGCCGTGTAGGGATCGGTGTGCGATGAGCCAACGACGCGAGCCGTGGTGGTGGAGCAGTTCTGCTCATGATCGGCGTGAAGGATCAAGAGAACCTCCATGGCCCGCTGGAACGCTGGGTCAACCTCGTACGGGTTGCCAAGTTCAAACATCATTCGCAGGAAGTTGGAAGCGTAGTCGAGCGTGTTATCGGGGAAGACGAAGGGCTGTCCGACTGAGTGGCGGTAGGCGGAGGTGGCGAGCGTGGGCATCTTGGCGATGAGTCGGACGGCCTGCTGCATGCGATTAGCCGGATCATCGATTTCTTTTGAATCTGGGTAGAAGGTCGACAAGCCCGCAACATTGCTGCACAGCAGTCCCATTGGGTGAGCGTCGTAGTGGAACGAGTCGTACATCTTGCGACGGAACTTCTCGTGCAGGTAGGTGTGATGGGTGATCTCGTTGACCCATCCATCAGACTGCTGCTGATTTGGCAGCTCGCCGTTCAACAGAAGGTAGGAGACTTCGAGGAAGGTGCTCTTCTCGGCGAGCTGCTCGATCGGGTAACCGCGATAGCGAAGGATTCCGTTTTCGCCATCGAGTTCGGTGATTGCGCTCTCAGCGCCGCTCGTGGTGGCAAGGCCCGGATCGTGGAACCAGACTCCTGGAAGAAGCTTGCGCCAGTCGGCCGCGTCGACGCCGCCATTGGTGATCGGGATTTCGAGCGACTCACCGGTGCGGTTGTCGGTGATTGTGATGCTCTCGGTCACGGTCGTGGCTCCTTTTGCGCTGTTGATTCTGGCTGGCGCACGCCTCACTGAATCTAGGCGGTTTATGTGCCTGTAGGCACACTGAGCAGGCCGGGTCTACAGCGGCGTGTTGTCGTGGCGCCGCGAGGGGAGGCGTTCGCGCTTGCCTGCGAGCATCTCCAGTGCGGCGTGGATCTCGCGCCGGGTGTCCGATGGGTCGATCACCGCATCGATTGTGCCCCGCTCGGCTGCGATGTAGGGATTGAGTAAGCGATCTTCATAGGCAAGCTGGAGTTCGGTGCGCTCGTCAGCTGTGCTGCGACGATGAAGAATTTCCACCGCTCCCTTTGCGCCCATCACGGCAATCTCTGCCGACGGCCATGCAAAGGCGAGATCGTTGCCGATTTTCTTCGAGTCCATGACGATGTAGGCACCACCGTAGGACTTGCGGGTGGTGAGATTGACGCGGGGCACGGTGGCTCGGGCGAAGGCAAATGCCAGCTGGGCGCCGTAGCGGATCATGCCGCGCCACTCGGTGTCCTTACCGGGATAGAAGCCCGACGTATCGACGATTGTGACCAGCGAAATGTTGAACGCGTCGCAGAACGACACGAAACGTCCGCCCTTTTGTGACGCAGCAATGTCGAGTGTGCCAGCCACTGTTTGGGGCTGGTTGGCCACGATCCCCACCGTGCGGCCACCGATCATGGCGAAGCCGGTTACGAGGTTTGCGGCCCACTCGGCATGGGGTTCGAGGAAGTCACCATGGTCGACGATGCTGGCAACGATGTCGCGGACGTCGTATGAGCCGTTGGATGATGGCGGAAGCACCTCGTAGGCCTCAGGTGTGAGACGGTCAGTCGGGTCGCTACACGAGCGGGATGGGGCATCGGCATCGGTGTGGTCGGGCAGGAAGCCCAAGAGTTCTGAGGTGAGGAGGAGGGCGTCCTCTTCGTCGGTGGCGATGAAGTCAGCCACGCCTGATGTGCGTACGTGAATTGATGCACCGCCCAACTCATCCTTAGAGATTGGTACACCGGTGAACTCGGCCACCATTCGTGGACCCATCACGAACGCGTAGGCATCGGTGGTCATGATGACAAAATCGACCAGACCGAGCAGGAGTGCAGGGCCGCTTATAACGGGGCCCGTCACGATGATGATCGTAGGGACGATCCCTGAGCAGCGCGTCAGTTCGCGAGCGGCGTGGCCCCATCCATCGAGGGCGCCGACGCCGGTACCGATGTCCGCGCCGGAGGAAGCGAGCCGCATCACGAAAGGGAGTCGTTGCTCGCGCGCTGCTCGAGCTCCGGTCGCGATTGAGATGCCATCAGATGGCAGCAGCGAACCGGCATGGTCGCGTCCTCGGGCATCCACCTCGATCACCTTGCGGCCGTGCAGGTCAGCCAAGCCGGAGCGGACAAAGCCACTGGCCCGGGCCCTGAGGTCGACCTGGCGGTTGATCGGATTGTCGGAGTCGGTGCGCTGATCGGTCATCGCGGCGTTGAACCTACTCTTCGCCTGGGGAGATTGTGGTAGTGGCGGCGGAGATGCCGGTGATCGCTGGCGTTTCAGCAGTGACGACGGTGACGATCTCATCGACCACGACGCGCGTGCTTGCCGAGGGGGTGACGCGGCGCGGGAGCGCTAGGCCAACAATACGGCGAGACGACGCGTCGATGGAGACACGACACCACGGACCGCTGGAGACGGGGACTGCACTCGCTGGCACGATCGCCGGGGCGAAACCTCGCGTGGCGAGTGATGTCATGAGTCGCAAGCCGTCAACCTCGGCCTTGGCATTGAGGCTCACTCGAGCCCGTCGGGCGTCGGCATCAATCTCATCTCGAAAGCCGGTGCCGACCGGTGGGAGCAGGATCTCGTGCTGGGACAAGTCACGCCACGACACACGGTCGCGAGTAGCGAGCGGGTGATCGTCTGGAGCGATGAGGACACGGTCTTCTTCGAAGAGGGTACGGCAGTCAATGTCCGGGTCGCTGACGGGGAGATTCGCGATCGCAACGTCGATGCGCTCGCTGAGTAATTGGGGGACCAGTGAGGTAGTAGTGGCCTCAACAATGGTGATTTCAACCCTTGGATAGTCCCGGGCAAGCGCATCAAGCAGAGCCGGGACGAGCCAGACGGCCGTGGTGCCGATCACGCCGAGGCGTACGTGACCGCTCACATCTTCACGGAGCGAAACAAGGTCGTCTTCGATTGAACGCAGCTCACCGAGGATGCGGCGAGCTCGCGCTGCGACGATCTCACCCTCGGGTGTGAGCTGTCCGCGTGAGCGCTCGATTAGCACGCTGCCGAGTTCGTTCTCAAGATGGGCGACATGGGTCGATACGTTGGATTGCACTGTGTGAAGAGCGCGAGCAGCTGCTGAAAATGACTGATGCTCGGCCACGGCGAGCAAGGCGTGGAGTTGGCGGAGGTCCATCGCTATGAATGATGTCACATATCCGTTGAAACTGTTGGAACGATGGGTCATCGCGTGGTTTACTATTGTTACATGGGTTCCTTGACACCCCCCTAAACAGTCGGGTTGAACCTTAAACGCCAGGGTCACCCCTTACCTGGTGTTGCGGAGAGAAGCGATCGGTCGTCCCCAAGAAACGCCGGTCGCTTTTCCCTTTTTCGTGGAGGCTGCGAATACGCTCGCTCCATGCGTGAGGGCAGTCGGTCATGAGTGGAACGCTGGGCCTTCATATCAGCGAGGCGGGGATTGTCGCCGTGATCGCTGACGCCGAAACCGATCCGACGGCCGCCACGGTCGTGCCGCTAGGTGCCTCGAGTCCCGCTGCTGCCAGAGCTGTCGCGGCCGGACCCGACGGCACCGTGTTGGTCGGCGACGCGGCGGCCGGTGCCGATGGCCCCATCGTGTTCGACCCGGTCGATCGAGCGCGCCTGGGTCGAACAGGAGCGCTTGCGGCGGTTATTGCCCACGTTGTGGGGCGAGCCGCGACCCATGACTCGGCCGTGACACGCATGGCCATTGTCGTTCCCGATGACTTTGACAGCGATGCCCGCGATCAGGTAGTTGTCGCGGCGAATGGCGCCGGAATCACTGATGTGGTGACCGTGCCAGAGACAGCGGCAATGGCGCGAGCGTCCTCGGTGCCAGCGGACGCCATTGTCGCCGTAGCCATTGGGGCCGCGTTGATCGGCAGCACTGACTTGGCGCCACCGATCGTTACTCGTGAAGACCTCGGCGAGACGGTAACTCCCAACGCAGGGCCGGTCATCCCTGCGCCAACCGATTCGCCGTCGGGACCGGTTTCGGTCTTCGATGAATCTGACCCTGAGCCGGCGCCAGTCGTTCCGGTCCGACAGGGCCCGGCGCCGGTGGCGACCCAGCACGCACGGGGTCAGGCAGCGCGGCCGGAGCGCTCCGCCCCGGTGACACCGTCACCGATCTACGAGATCCCAGACAGGTCGACGCCGATCGGTCTCCTCGTTGGCGTCCTCGTGCTGCTTGTCGCCATTGTCATCATCTGGCTGTTGCTTTTCACCGTTGGGGGCGACAACCAGGACACCACTGCTGTTATGGCGGATACGACGTCGACCACGACCCAGTTGGCAGCGACGACGACTATCGTCCGCGCACCGGCCACCTCGAGCTCGACCACGACGTCATCGATAGCGACGTCATCGCCCCCATCGTCATCGTCGACCACGTCCAGTTCATCTACCTCGTCGACGACGACGACCACGACCCCACTGCGGGTGGCGTCGCCTGGAGTGGTCACCCTGTCCGCTAATGGTTTGCTGTTCGACGACGGCACCATCGTGCAATTCGGTCAGAGCGTCGACGTGGTTCTGGCTGAAGCCATTGAGTCGCTCGGCTCTCCTGACGAAGACACAGGCTTCGAGATCTGGGAGTTTTGCATTGGTACCCGTACACGGTTCATCCGGTGGGGTTCACTGGAACTGGTCTTCACCGAAGAAGTCGTCGATTCCGATACCGGCGTCTTCACCCAGTGGTACACGGAGGGACACAATGACCCTGCAGGGCTTGTCACCCTCGACGGTCTCGGTGAGTCGGCCACGGTGGGCTTTCTTGAGGTCACATTCGCCGATGCCCTCGTCTTGTTCGCGGCCTTCGAGGGCGACGACATCGGACTCTTTGCCATCACCAACCCGAGCACAGGCGCTGTCCTCAACGGCATCACCGATGGACTTCACCCTGAAGGCGTCGTCACCACCCTCTGGGCCGGCGACAGTTGCACCAGAGTCTTCACCTGAGAAGGACCTTGTTGTGCGAGGCTGAGAACTCCTGAATCGGGGCTATCTCACGCACCGAACAGGATGAGTGCTCAGGAGGTGGTGCGAGCTTTGATGATGTTCAGTGCGCTACCGGCCTTGAACCACTCAATCTGATCGTTCGAGAAGGTGTGGTTGGTTGGGAACGAGACAACCTCGCCGGATGGCTTGGTGACCTCGACGATGACCTGCTGGTCAGGAGCGAGATCGGCAAGACTACGAACGGCGATGCGGTCGTCCTCGCCGATCTGGTCGTAGTCGGCTGGATCAGCGAAGGTCAGTGGCACCACGCCCTGCTTTTTCAGGTTGGTCTCGTGGATACGAGCAAACGAGCGAGCGATGGCCACGAGTCCGTTCCGAAAGCGGGGCTCCATAGCGGCGTGTTCGCGGCTCGAGCCTTCGCCCATGTTCTCGTCACCGATCACGACCCACTGAACACCCGCCTCGTGGTAGTCCTTGGCGAGCTCAGGGAAGAGCTTGATCGAGCCGTCGACCTGGCTCTTGCCGTAGCCGACTTCGTACGCGGAGCCGTCGGCCTGCGCGTAGGCGTTGACAGCGCCGAGATACAGGTTGCCGGAGATGTTTTCGAGGTGGCCGCGGTACTTGAGCCATGGACCAGCCATCGAGATGTGGTCGGTGGTGAACTTGCCCTGAGCCTTGACAAGCACGGGGAGGTCTTCGTAGTCGGACCCATTCCATGGGGCGAATGCGTCGAGAAGTTGGAGACGATCGCTGGTGGGGGAGACCCGAATGTCGATACCAGAGCCGTCGGCGGGGGGAGCGACGAAGGTGTTCTCGCCTGGGTCGAAACCGGCCTCGGGAAGCTCAAGACCGATTGGGGTGGAGAGGGCGACTTCCTCGCCGGCGTCGTTGGTGATCGTGTCGTTGATCGGATCGAAGTCGAGGGTGCCGGCGAGCGCCAGAGCGATCACAGTCTCGGGCGACGTCACGAATGCGAGTGTCTCGGAGTCGCCGTCGTTTCGCTTCGGGAAGTTTCGGTTGTAGGAGGTGACGATCACGTTGGGGGTGCCTGTGGCGTGATCGGCTTCTTCGGAACGGTCCCACTGGCCGATGCACGGACCGCACGCGTTGGCGAGCACCACAGCACCGAGTGCTTCGAAGTCCTGGAGTAATCCGTCACGCACGATGGTGGCGCGGACCTGCTCAGAGCCGGGGGTGATGAGTAGGCGACTCTTGGCCTTTAGCCCCTTCGCCGTAGCCTCACGAGCGATTGATGCGGCGCGGGTAATGTCCTCGTACGAGGAGTTGGTGCAGCTACCGATTAACGCGGCGCTGACCTCGAGGGGCCAACCGTTGGCACGGGCTTCTTCGCCGAGTGCCGCAACCTCGCGGGCAAGGTCTGGGGTGTGGGGCCCGTTGATGTGCGGGGTCAGCGTGTCGAGATCGATCTCGATGACCTGGTCGTAGTAGTCCTGCGGGTTTGCAAGAACCGCATCGTCGGCGCGTAGGTGATGGGCGACGGCGTTGGCGGCGTCGGCGACGTCCTCGCGGCCGGTGCTCTTGAGATAGCGAGCGACTGAGTCGTCGTAGGCGAATACTGAAGTGGTGGCACCAATCTCGGCACCCATGTTGCAGATGGTGGCCTTGCCGGTACAGCTGATGTTGTTGGCGCCTTCGCCGAAGTACTCGACGATGGCACCGGT
>JABIQM010000211.1 GCA_018699415.1 Acidimicrobiaceae bacterium | reverse complement strand
GAACGCGCCGAACGCGGCGACACCGCCTTTGGAGAACTCCCGAGACGTATCGGCTCCGTTGTCGCTGCTACCGGCGCGGACATCCTCGCGTTGGCCGACCTCGAACAGACGTGGCGAAACCAGCCCCCTCATGTGTAGCAGTGTCGTAACGCCCGCTCTGGCCGTCTGTCGCTCCTCGTCTGACGTTGGCGGGTCATGACGCCCCTCATCGCGCATGCTGAGGTATCGCAAGTTGGCCCTGGCGACAGGGTTGACCCTATCCGCATCGCCACTGTGGCCTGTAGCGAGCCCAGAGGCGAATGTGGCGCACAGAACGAGGGCGCTAAGAATCCGCCTAACAGGATGCCCTTTCCGGCTCGAAAGTAACTCGAGCACCGTGGTTCTCTAACCAGAAACCATGATGTTCATCGGACCGGTTGAGTGTGTCGCTTCGAAATCACCCGCCGGTGAAGTCGATGCAGTCCTCACGAACGGCATCATAGATATCGAAGCCCGCATCGGAGATGTCATCGGTGATGTCGCCTTGGGCTTGCGCGGTGAGTTTCTCGGCATCGGCATCTGAGAACTCCTGCACTGCGGCGTTGATGCATGCTCGATCGACCACATCCTCGATCTGAAGCTCCAAACTCTCGGCGGTGGGTGCGCTTGCCTCGGTCCAGAACTCGTAGATATCGGCCTCGATCAGGTTCCGGTCGATAACCGCCGAGTCGGACCCTCCACTGCATCCAGCAGCAAGGGTGGCGGAGGCGATCAGGACAATATGGACGAAGCGCAACGGAGTGTTCATTCCCCGGAGCGTAGCTTCTGAAGATCACCGCTCTACACAGGCGTGTTGGTTTGAGTTTCGACCTGTCGGTCTGTGTTGTTGTGGCGGTAGTGCTGGGCTTCGAATTCTGCTGGTGGGATCCAACCGAGTTCACGACGCCGTTCGCGGTGAACCGCTCGGTGCAACGACCCGTCCTCTTCTGGTCTGTCACGACTCCATCTGCTCAAGGGATCAAGCCTGCGCATGACCGGGTGAGCTTCAGTCGGCCGCCCACATTGAGGCGCGTTCTGCGCTGCACAGCGCAGTCGAGGGGATGGGTTTCGTCAACCTTCGAGGCACGGCGCCACTTGCCATACCGAGAGCAGCGTTGGCGACCGAGATGATGGGGTGAGGCACGGTGTCACGCTAGGTGAGTAACCGCTCGGCGATTCTTTCGAGTCTCATCGGTGAGGTCGTCATCCCGACTCGAGCCGACACCTCAACGACCACGAAAACAATGGCACTTCTGGCACAGTGGAGTATGGATCTTGACCGACTCGTCGTCGCCGCCACCGAGGCTCGCGCCCGGGCCTACGCTCCCTACTCTCGCTTTCGTATGGGTGCTGCAGTGCTCATGAGCAACGACAACGTTGTCACGGGAACGCTCGTCGAGAACGTCTCGTTGGGACTTGCAATGTGTGCGGAACGCGTTGCTCTCTTCGCTACCGTCGATGCCGAATCCCAGCCGGTGGCGCTGGCAGTCGTCTCGCCGCGAACCGATGGCACTGTGACCTACCCCTGTGGAGCATGTCTGCAAGTGGCACTCGAACTCGGGGGTCCAGAAACCGTCGTGGTTGCAGCCACAACGGACGGTGTGATCGAGCGCTCGACCGTGGGCGAACTCCTGCCCCATGGTCCTCGAAAAGCCTGAACGCATTCGCTTACAGCGATCCACGACCTCAGGGACTGACGTCCAGCGGGGACGCAATGGGGTAGCGCTTGGTGGAAGGCAAGCCAGCGAGGGGGTGGCGCAAATGCGTCGTCTCAAACTCCTCGAGGGCGCTGTTTTGAGTTCCTTCGCGTCCGGAGCGACCACGTGGTCCGTGCGAAGGGATGTGATTGACATACCCACGGAGGACCTCGATTTGGTCGTGCCGAAGACGGTGATGGTCGACCAACTTCTCGAGCTTCGAAACGTGGCCACTGACCGGGGACGGCCTGTCGCGGCCATCGATGAGCGCCTTTGCGATGTCCCTGGCGCAACGACGGACTCTGGGTTGTGGTGGCGGGAAGAGTTGTGCTCATTGAGAGTGCATGTGATCGATGTTTTCCACAGAGAAGACATGTCTTCTACTTTCAGCGACGAACGCACCCTTTCGACGCCTGCAAAACCTCATACAAAAAGAACACACAACCATGAAAGAAGAGTTCCGCGAATACGGACTGTCGGAGAACACCATGTATGCGGTTCGTGCGATAAAAGTGAGCCTCGCCGGTGCCATGCTGGCCGGCCACGCGAAACCACAACTCATGCGTCCCGCATCACATGGACCGGCATTATTCATGCTGGGCGCAGTGGGAATGCACATTCGAGTGGGTGACCCGATGAAGCGCTAGATTCCCGCCCTGTCGGCATTCAGTCTCGCGGCGACGTCTGCACGGCAAGGGGCAAAAGTCCGAGACTGCTACCCCCTGAGGAAGAGGATGACCAACGCCATGTTCATTGCGGCAAATGTTGCAGCAGGGATCATGAGTCGTGGTGCGTCGTGAATCCGTATGCGAACAGTGAGTCCGAGAATCATGAGAAGCGCTAAGCCGGCGGCGCCGAATGCGCCCAGAGGGGAGAAAGCAAGGCCAAGCAACACCGCGAGGCCGCCCAAAACCTCCAACACGCCGACAAACGAACGGAAAGCGGGCACGCCATATCGGGCGAATTCGTCTTTCATCCGTACCTGGAGGAGTAACTCGAGCCCATATTTGACGAACGAAAACCCCGAGATGAGCGCCAGGACGAGCCGAACCATGTAGGGCGACCCTACCGGAGCCGACATCCTCGCGTTGGCCGACCTCGAACGGACATGGCGCAACCAGCCCCCACCCTGTGTAGCAGTGCCATAGCGTCCGCTCTGGCCGTTCGCCTTCCACTAGACCTGATGACGTGACCGATCTCGAAGCTGAGGCAAAAGCACATCTCCAAGCGTTGACCGGCCGCCCTGACGCGGTTTTTCGGCAGGGTCAGATGGAGGCGATTCACGCGTTGGTGGAGGAACGGCGCCGGGTGCTGGTGGTCGAACGCACCGGCTGGGGCAAGTCGGCTGTCTACTTCATCGCCACCCGCATGCTGCGTGACCGCGGCCTCGGCGCCACCCTGCTTGTGTCGCCCCTGATTGCGTTGATGGACAACCAGATGGAAGCCGCAGGCCGGATGGGTCTGAGGGCTGCGGTGGTCAACTCGGCCAACCGCGACGACTGGGACGACATCCACGAACGGCTCCTGCTCGGCGAAATTGATCTGCTGCTCGTCTCCGAGATGCGCCTCGCCAACGCTGCCTTCCGCAGGGAATGGCTGCCACAACTCGGCAGCCGGGTCGGCCTGCTTGTCGTCGACGAGGTTCATTGCATCAGCGACTGGGGCCACGATTTCCGCCCCCACTACCGCCGCATCGGCCGGTTCCTGCAGAGCCTGCCGCCGTCGGTTCCCGTGATCGGTTGCACGGCCACCGCCAACGACCGCGTGATCGAAGATGTGGAATCGCAGCTCGGAGACGGACTACTCACTGTGCGGGGCCCGCTCGGCCGTGCAGGCCTGAAGCTCGAAGTCCATACCGACAAACGCGGCCATGAGGCCCGGCTTGCCTGGCTCGTGCGCAACATCCCCGGCCTCCCCGGCAGCGGCATCGTCTACTGCCTCACCCGCCGTGACGTTTTTGTTGTCACCGAATTTCTGCGTGAGCATGGGATCGAAGCCGCCAGCTACATGGGCGGCGATGGTGGCGGCGCTGACGACAAATCGGAGACCCTTCGGCGTTTCCTCGCCAACGACGTCAAATGCCTCGTGGCCACCTCGGCGCTTGGCATGGGATACGACAAACCCGATGTCGGATTTGTTGTTCACTACCAAACCCCGCAGAGCCCCATCGCCTACTACCAGCAGGTGGGCCGTGCTGGCCGAGACCTCGACGAATCCTACGGCATCCTTTTCTCCGGCTCCGAAGACCGCGACATCCAAGACTGGTTCATCACCCAAGCCTTCCCCTCCGAAGAAGAAGTGGCCACCGTGTTCGGCGAACTGGAAGCGGCCGACGGGCCGTTGCGGGTCGGGCAGCTCGCGGCACGAGTCAACATCGGTACCTCTCGGCTCGACAATCTGCTCGCTCAACTCGAAGTAGAAGGCGCGGTGGCCAAAAGTGACGGCGGCTGGGACCGCACGAGTTCGCCGTGGACCTATCCCGTCGAACGGACCGGCGGGGTCAACGACTGGCGGCGTGAAGAACAGCGGGCCATGGAGGACTATCTCGACTACGACGGCTGCCGGATGGCATTCATCCGCTCCCTTCTCGACGACCGATCCACCGAACCATGCGGTATTTGTGACAACTGCCGAGGCGAACGGTTCGGCATTGACCCCGAGGCGGCGGTGATCGCTAAAGCCGACACTCGGCTCCGCCACGAACACATCGAAGTCAGCCCCCGCAAGCAGTGGCCGTCAGGACTCAGCCAACCCAAAGGCCGGATCGCGGCCGACGAACGAACCGAACCTGGCTGGTGCCTCACCCGACTCGATGGCCCGGGCTGGGCCCCCCTCGTACGACAAGGCCGACAGAGCGGCAGGTTCGCCGACGAACTGGTCGACGCCATGGCCGAAATGCTCGAAGAACGTCTCGGCGACAACGCCCGTGGCTGGCTCACGTTCGTGCCCTCCGAACGCCGACCCGCACTGGTTAGCGACTGCGCCGCTCGCCTGGCGGCTCGGCTCCAGATCCCCGTCCACGACATCGTCGCCAAGACCAGAACCACCGAACCCCAGTCGACAATGAACAACTCGGCCACGCAGGTCGGCAACATCTGGGGAGCGTTCGGGCTCAGCGGCAAGCCCCCGGCGGGCCCCTGCCTCCTCCTCGATGACATCATCGACTCAAAATGGACCATGACCGTTGTCGCTGCCGTGCTTTCGCAAGCCGGTGCCGGGCCCGTGACCCCACTCGCCCTCGGCTATGCCGGAACGTCGGGCTGACGATGCTGGGCGGTCCGAGATACGGTCTGATACATGCCGTCCGACTTTGGATTCAAGACCTTGAACACGATCCATCGCACCATCCAAACGGTGAGCGGTGGTCGGCTGGGATGGTCGCTCGCCAAGATGCTCGTCGTCGAACTCACCACCACCGGCCGCAAAAGCGGCCAGCCTCGTTCGGTCATGCTCACATCGCCGCATCAAGACGGCGACACCATCGTGCTCATCGCGTCCCGCGCCGGTGACGACCATCACCCCGCATGGCTTCTCAACTTGCGTGACAACCCGTCGGTCATCGTTGGCACCAAGGACGGCACCACGCCGATGACGGCCCGCATCGCCGACGAAGCCGAACGCGCCGAACTGTGGCCCAAGATCACTGCGGTGTACAAGGGGT
>JABIQM010000213.1 GCA_018699415.1 Acidimicrobiaceae bacterium | reverse complement strand
CGGCTGTATGAGTTGTTCAAGGATTCGCCGAAGACCGGTTCGAGTCCGACCGTGTGGGCATTCCCCCAGTTGATTGATCATCTCAAGGTCGCGGCGCAACCGGTGCAAGGGCCATGGCCCCCGCACCAGGAGGCTCGGCCCGAGCCGGATGCGGAATCTCTTCCCGTCGCCATACCCGACCCAAATCCGCCTGAGAACGAGTCGTAGAGAACGCAAAGGACCTGCAACCCGCATGTATCCATCACGATTCCGCTATGAGGCTCCCGACACCGTCGAGGAAGCCATCGAGTTGCTCCGCCTTGGTGATGGCGAGGCAAAGGTTCTCGCCGGGGGCCAGAGCCTTTTGCCGATGATGAAGCTGCGGTTCGCTTCGCCAGCGCTCTTGGTCGATATCAACAACATTCCTGATCTCACGTATCATCGTGCAGATGCGGACGGGACCTTCCGCATCGGTGCTCTCTGCCGACATGCTCACCTTGAGAAGTCGAAGGACCTTGGAGAAACGCAGCCCACTATCGCGGCTGCAGCACCTCTCGTCGCCGACCCGATTGTGCGAACGCGGGGCACGTTCGTCGGCTCGGTCTGTCACGCAGACCCTCAGGGAGATTGGGCGTCGGTGATGATTGCACTGGGTGGCTCAGTGATTGCGCAGGGCCCGGGTGGCCGTCGCACGATCCCTGTAGCCGATTTCGTCAGTGGACCATTCCAGACCGTGCTCAGCTACGACGAACTTGCTATTGAAGCCGTTGTTCCTGCACCGGAAGGCATCCGCGCCGGCGGCTATCTCAAGCTAGAACGCAGAGTCGGCGATTTCGCTACTGCTGGAGTCGCGGTCTCTTTGGAACTCTCAGGCTCATCGGTGGTTCGGGCGGGGATCGGGCTCACCGGGGTCGGCAGTTCCACGATCAATGCTGCTGAGGCGGCGCTTTCGCTCGTCGGTGGACATCTCGAAGCGGACGGCATCGCACATGCCGCGGAACTTGCAGCGGCGGCATCTCAGCCGCGGTCCGATCATCGAGGCAGTGCGGCGTACAAGCGCCACATCGTTTCGACATTTGTTACCCGGATCCTTATGAACCTCCGATCCGCCCAACAGGAGGTGGCATAACATGACGAGCCTTTTTGCTGAAGTGGCGCCCGACCCCTCGAGTGAGGTGTCGGTGCGCCGCATCACGCTCAAGGTCAACGGCGAACAACGCACGGTCGATGTCGAGCCGCGGCTTCTGCTTGCCCATCTGATTCGCCAGGGACTCAAGCTCACGGGAACCCACACCGGCTGTGACACCACCAACTGTGGAGCGTGCACGGTTCTCTACGACGGGCTGCCCGTCAAGAGTTGCACTATGTTGGCGGTCCAGACCGACGGTCACGAGGTGACCACGGTCGAAGGGCTTGCCTCAGCCAGCGAGCTTCATCCCATCCAGGAAGGCTTCAAGGATGAGCACGGTCTCCAGTGCGGGTTCTGCACTCCCGGCATGATGCTGAGCGCCAAGGCGTTACTTGAAGAGAACCCCGACCCGACCGAGGACGATGTTCGGTGGGCGCTGTCGGGGAATCTTTGCCGGTGCACCGGATATCAAAACATCGTGAAAGCAGTGCTTTGGGCAGCGGCAAAAATGCGTGACCAAGCACCGGCGAGCGACACAGAGGCTGAGGAGGGCGAAGCATCATGACCGTCGACGAGATCAAGATCGGTGGCTTGGGAGCCAGCCGTCGTCGGGTGGAGGACAACCGTTTCATTCGCGGGGCCGGCAACTATGTCGACGACATCACCCTGCCGGGAATGTTGCACATGGAGATCTTGCGCAGCCCGCTGGCTCATGCCCGCATCAAGTCGATTGATGTGAGTGGCGCCTGGGCAATCCCTGGGGTACGACTTGTGATGACGGGCGAGATGATGGCTGCCCGCAACCTCGCGTGGATGCCGACGCTGTCCTACGACACCCAGGCGGTCCTCGCGACTGACAAGGTGCGATTCCAGGGCCAAGAAGTTGTCTGTGTCATCGCCGACGACCCCTACATTGCGAAGGACGGTTGCGAAGCGGTCATCGTCGACTATGAACCGTTGCCACCGATCGTGAACCCTGAACAGTCGATGGCTGAGGGCGCGCCGGTCATTCGCGATGACAAGGAAAACCAACACGACAATGTGGTCTTCGACTGGGAGGTCGGGGACAAGGACGGGACTGACCGGGCCTTCGCCGACGCGGACCTGGTGTCGGATATGGAACTCCACTATCCGAGGTCGCATCCATCCCCGATCGAGACATGTGGGTCGATCGCCGACTTTGACCGGTCCACCTCGAAGCTGACCGTCTACATGACAACGCAGGCCCCACATATCATTCGTGCCGCCGTTGCGCTCGTTGCAGAACTTCCCGAACACATGATTCGGATCGTGTCACCCGACCTCGGAGGAGGGTTCGGCAACAAGGTCCCCGTCTACCCCGGCTATGTCGCTTCGATTCTTGCTTCGATACTTCTTGAGCGGCCGGTGAAGTGGATTGAGGACAAGACTGGCAACCTGATTTCGACAGGCTTTGGTCGAGACGTGTATCTGCGGGGCCAGATGGCACTGCGCAAGGACGGCAAGATTCTCGGGGTGCGTATGCACACCGATTCTGATCATGGTGCCTTCTTCTCTGACGCCCAGCCCAGCAAGTTCAAGATTGGCCTGATGCACTCGGCCTTCGCCTGCTACGACATTCCTGCTGCGCATTTGACCTCACGCGGTTTCTACACCAACAAGGCCCCGGGTGGGGTTGCCTATCGGTGTTCGTTCCGTGTGACCGAGGCAATGTTTTTCCAGGAGCGGATGGTGCAGGCGGCAGCCGACGACCTTGGCATGGACCAAGCGGAGTTCCGTCGCGTCAACTTCGTGCGCGATGACGATTTTCCTCATCGCACGGCCTTCGGGTTCCTGACCGATTCGGGCCAATACGGCAAGTGTCTCGACATCGGCCTCGAGGCAATCGGCTACGAAAATTTCCTGAAAGAGAAAGAAGAGGCGAAGAAGAACGGCCGTTTGCTCGGAATCGGCATCTCGACGATGACCGAGCCATTGGGCGCTGGCAACAGCCGCGAGTACGACATTCTTGGTATCAAGATGTTCGACTCAGCTGAGCTGCGTGTTCACATGTCGGGTAAGGCCATCCTGCGCACTGGGGCCAAGTCCCAGGGCCAGGGTCACGAAACAACATGGGCCCAGATTGTTGCTCACGAGCTGGGCATTCCTGCTGAGGATATTGTTGTGGAGGAAGGCGACACCGACACTGCACCGTTCGGCATGGGCACCTACGCCTCTCGTAGCACCCCTGTTGCGGGTGCAGCTGTTTCGATGGTCGCTCGCAAGATTCGCGCCAAGGCGAGGAAGATCGCGGCGCACCTGCTTGAGGTCTCCGAAGAAGACATCGATTGGGAACTCGGCCGTTTCTTCGTGCGTAGTTCCCCTGATCTGGGCGTCACGATTCAAGAGTGTGCCAATGCGGCCTACACCAACATGCCTGATGGGATGGAGCCAGGGCTCGAGAACAACGCGTATTACGACCCACCCAACCTGACGTGGCCTTTCGCCTGTTACATCTCCACGGTCGAAATAGATCCGCTCACCGGGGTATGGGACGTGCTCCATATGGTGGCGGTGGATGACTGCGGCGTGCGTATCAACCCGATGATTGTCGAGGGACAGATCATGGGTGGGCTTACCGAGGCCTATGCGATGGCGAGTATGCAATTCATCACCTTCGACGAGGAGGGAAACTGTGTGGGCTCGAACTACATGGACTACCTGCTTCCGACTGCGTGGGAGACCCCCGGGTTCGAGTTGCACGAGGTTGTGACTCCGTGTCCGCACCATCCAATCGGCGCCAAGGGCATTGGTGAGTGTGCGACTGTGGGCGGGCCTGCAGCGTTCGTCAATGCGGTCATGGACGCGTTGAAGGGGTCTGGTGTCCGCAACATCGACATGCCGCTTCTTCCCGACAGGGTTCATGCGGCCCTGACCGAGGGCCGGGATATTTCCGGTGCGCCCCCAGTCAGGACCGATTCGTGAACGACGAGTCGACCATCGACGGCTGGGGCGTGCTTCAACATGCTGTCGAGTTGGCGCGTCGCGGTGAGGAATTCGTTCTGGCCACCGTGGTTTGGCGGGAAGGACCATCGTCGGGTCAGCAGGGATCTCGAGCGATTGTGAAGGCTGACGGCGAAATCATCGGCTGGATTGGCGGCGCGTGTGCCGAACCGGTTTTCATTCGTGAAGCCCGTCAGGCTTTGGCCGACGGCGAATCACGGCTCCTCGCGTTGGGGACCACCAACCAGTTTGGCCAGGTACCGCAAGGTATGACAGCGGTCGCTATTTCTTGTCAGAGCGACGGTGCTTTGCAGATTTTCGTCGAACCTGTCATCCCAGCTCCACACCTGGTGGTCGTTGGCCGCTCGCCGATGGCTCGTACCCTTTGCCAGCTCGCCACCGATCTGGATTGGAATGCCGAACTGATTGATGGTCCTGAGTCGATATCGAAAACTGTCAGCTCCCATTCGGTGGTCATCATTGCCACACAAGGCCACGGCGACGAAGACTCTCTTGAGCAGGCTCTGAACGCATCTCCGGCATATCTCGGCGTGGTCGGATCGCTGCGTCGAGGCGAGTCGTTGCGCGGGTACCTCGCCGACCGCGGTTTTTCGGCTGAGGAACTCGAATCAATTCGAATACCGGTGGGGATGGATCTCGGACGCACGACGCATCGCGAAGTTTCCGTCGCCGTTCTTGCCGAATTGGTGGCGCTTCGTGCGGCTGGGGAACTCCGAGGGGTACCGGGCCAGATCGTTGCCCCCGTGATCGACGCGATCGACCCGATTTGTGGCATGACGGTGCCTGCGGACACGTCGAGCCACAAACTGGTTGTAGACGATGGCACCTTCTACTTTTGTTGTGTCGGGTGCAGAGACCAATTCGAACAACGGGCCGGATCCCAGCTGGCAGGTGATGTGAAATGATGATCAAAAATGACTTTGAGATCTCCGAACCGCTGGACACGGTGTGGGATTTCTTCGCCGATATCCCTCAGGTCGCAGCGTGCCTGCCCGGCGCAGAAATTAGCGACAAGGTGGGCGATGACCGCTACGAGGGAACAGTTCTGATTGGGCTGGGCCCAGTCAAGCTGGAGTTCGCTGGCTCCGCGGAGATCCTTGAGCGCCGCGACGATGACAAGACCATCGTTGTCGATGGTTCGGGTGCCGATAAGAAAGGCCGCGGGCAGGCAGCCCTGCAGCTTGAGGCCGCCCTCAGCCCCTCACCCGAAGGAACCAGGGTTGCAGTCTCCCTTGATCTGCAGCTTTCGGGCGCCGCCGCCCAGTACGGGCGCGGGATGACCGCCGACGTCACCTCAGTCCTGCTCGATGACTTTGCCACCAATATGCAGAATCGCTTGGCGGCGATCGGCCAGGGCCTCGATCCCAATCAGGTGGCATCGGTGAAGCCGGCGAGTGGCTTCGTCATCGGGTTGCGCGCCACCCGGATGGCTTTGTTGCGTGTCTTTCGGCGCTTCTTTCTTCCCTATCGACCCCCAACAAGCTGACTAGGAGGCCTCTTACATGTGGATGATCGGCAATGTGGTGCTTCTCGTAGTAGTCGTACCGGTACTCGTCGCGATGCTCAATCGTGTTCTCGCCGCTCTGGAGAGGGTCCGTGCCGCAGCAGATGACATTTTGGCCGGTGGCGTCGCCCTCATCGGTGAGGTTGAGATGGCCCCAGAACTTCTGGCAACCACCGATCGAACTATTGCCGAGGTGGCCGATGGCGCCGTCCGGTATGCAAGTTCGGTCGGAAAGCTCTTGGACTGAGGAGGAGGATTCTTCATGGAAACTGTTGCGTGGATCACCGTAGGGCTGGCAGGGCTGATTATTGCTGCTGCGGCGCTGGGTCTGTTCCGGGTCATT
>JABIQM010000060.1 GCA_018699415.1 Acidimicrobiaceae bacterium | reverse complement strand
TGTGACCCCAGATGCCCACCGGTGGGTTCTGAACGCTTGGCTGGAAGGACTGCCAGAACGGCGGAGTGGTCAGGTACACGATCGGGACTTCGTCAGCGATGATCTCTTGGAACTGGTGGTAGAGGTCGATTCGGGCATCCCGATCGAACTCGGCGCCAGCCGCAGCGAGGAGTGCATCAACCTCTTCGTTGGCGTAGCCGGTGTTGTTGGTCCAGATCACACCAACATTGTTGGTGCTGAGGTACGTGCGGTGCACGCCGATCACAGGATCGCCCCAGTTCCAGACGTTGTTGATCGTCATCTGATGCTCACCAGCGGCTACACGGCCTGCCCAGGTCGGGAAGTCAGGCGACACGTTCAAGCTGATGTTGATGCCGATGTCCTCGAGGGCCTGCACCACGTACTCGGCGTAGGGGGCCTGCGACGGTGGGATGTAGTCGATGGTGAGCGTGATGTCACCGTCGCTATAACCGGCGTCGGCCAGCAGGGCGCGAGCCGCATCGAGGTCCTGTTCGTAGGTCTCGACGTTCGGGTTACTGAACGGACTCGACGAGTCGATACCAGTGATTGCCGGGAATGAGATCCCCTGGTCGATGACATCAGAGAGGAAGTTGCGATCGATCGCGTAGGCGATCGCTTGGCGCACCCTCACGTCCGACAACACCGGATCATTCACGTTGAGTTCGAGCCACTGGACCGGTCCGATAGCCTCGTGGCCGTCGGAGGTGACGATGACATCGTCGTTGCCCTGGAGTCGAATGATGTTCGCTGCAGAGCCAAGTGAGGCCGACAGGTGAGTGGTGCCCTCTTCGAGGCCGAGCACGATCGATGCAGGATCGGGCGTGATCTGGATGATGATCTCATCGAGGTAGGGGCGCTCAGGAATGAAGAAGTCCTCGAAGGCCTCCAAACGGATGATCGAGCCAGCTTCGTACTCCGCCAGCGTGAACGGACCTGAACCAACGAAGTCTTCGGTGTTGCGTGGGTGTGTCTTCATGTCCTGACCATCGTCGAAGATGTGCTTCGGGATGATCGGCAGCAAGCCAGGGGACATGGCCAAGAGGATGGCGGGGTGTGGCTCGCTGAGGTTGATCACCGCGGTGTGCTCGTCGGGCATGTCGACGCCAGTGACGGGAGCAAACATCGTCTTGAACGGATGGTTGTCGCGTGCGGTGATGATCGAGAATTCGACATCTGCCGAGGTGATCGGCGTACCGTCGTGGAACACGGCGTCCTGCACTAGGTGCAAGGTGACCGACAGTCCGTCTTCGGCGATCTCCCAGCTCTCAGCCAGATAGGGCTGAGCTTCGAAGTTTTCGTCAAACAGCAAGGGGCTGGCATTCAGCTGAGTTCCAGGCACGGCAGTGGCATAGCCGGATTGGACGGTGCCATTGAGGTGACGCGGGACCTGAGTGCTTTGGATGATAAGCGTGCCGCCTTGGACGGCTTCGCCGTCAACGGCGCCGGCATCGCCTTCGTCGCTGTCAGCAGTGGCCTCTTCTTCGGCTGCGGCTGCGTCGTCGGCTGCGTCATCGGCTGAGTCGTCGGCTGCGTCGTCGGCTGTGTCGTCGGCTGCGTCATCTGAGCCAGAGTCGTCGGCCATGTCGCTGTCGCCTGAACTGCTGTCGTCGTCGCTGCCGCAGGCGGCAGCTATCAACGAGAAGCTGAGTAGTAACGCCAGCAGCGCTAGTAGGTTTCGTTTCACAGGTCCCCCCCAAGGGTCCGAATGGCTGTGAGTTCAGCCATCAGTTAGAGACTCTAACTCGGTTTTGGGGTGTGTCAACTCGCAAATATCTGCGGGCGCGCTCAGCGGTTTAGCGCTGACGGCGAAGATGAGCGGGGATTGAGGTTCCCATTTCAGCGGCAAGCGAATCCATAGCGCTATCGATGGGTGCCCCGATGGCGTCGAGTGCGCGGTTCATCATCGAGAAATTCCCGGCAACCATCGCTATTCGGTCGGCACCATCGCGGCCGAGCGCGAACTCCGCTCGGACCCGACAGTCGGGATACTCATCGTCATCACGCAGCGCCACGGAGTCGGCGAATGCTCGGATTACATCACCCTTGGCCACGCCACAGTTCCCGAGGCCGGAGGTGATAGTCGGACAAATCAGCTGGCCGCCCTCGATCGTATTGATGCTCGCACGGAGCATCGATGTGTGAGCCAGCAGTCAATAGAAGCATTCATTGAGCCAACTCGTGCGGGCCGCAGCGAGCTCGATCTGGGCGCGATGAACGCCATTGCGAACAATCTCGTTGTCGCTCATCTGTTCCATCGAGAGATAGAGCACGCCGTGGACGTCGAACATGGCATCAACCTCATCAGGCACAGCGGAGAGTGAGGCAGGCGCCCATGCCGGGCCAACCGTCGGGACCCAACCATTGCTGACCACGGCATCAGTCGGACGTTCGAATGATGGGTTACCTGGTTGCGGCACCGGGAGTGGCCGTTCGTTCATGCCCAGGCCAAAGGCCGAGACGTCGATCGCGGCCAGCCGAGAAACAACGCTGACCAATTCGACGTAGGCGAAAGGATCAAGGCCACCATCGGCCCAACGGTCGATATCGACCTGCCGAATCGTTGCTGCCTCGGCAGACACCCGGCGCGCCGCTTCGTTCGCCGCTGTCGAAAGTTGGTTTGAGGAGGGAGGGTCGTCGCGACTGAGCCGCGCCTCGGTCGCGATTGCCACCCGTTCGGTTCCGGTCCACCAGGTGCCGGCGTTTGCCATACGGTCCCACTCACGGTCGACCAGTGCTTCGAACTCTGCAAGGAGAGGGGTGCTCATCACTTCATTATGGCCGTAAGAGCAGCTTGCCGGTGGTCCGTCGGGATTCGAGGGCGCGGTGCGCATCGGCCGCCTCCGCAAGCGAAACTTCACGCCCGATCCGGATGTCAAGTTCGCCGGACTCGACCCATCCGACTATCTCGTTCCAGCGGGCATCGCGCTCTTCTGGGGTGCGGGTGAAGTCGCCCAGCTTTGGACGGGTGAGCAGCAGCGACTTGGGCATCAGTGCCAGTGGAGCTACGGGTGGGACCGGTCCCGATGCGTTCCCAAACGTGGCCATCGTGCCTCTGACTCGCAAGACCGCGAGGCCAGCGTCGAACGTGTTGGCGCCCACGCCGTCGTACACCACGTCGATGGCATTGGTTCCAACCGCAGCCTCGACCCCTTCAACGATGTCGTCCCTTTGGTAGTTGATGACGTGATCTGCACCCGCAGAGCGGGCGAGTTTGGCCTTCTCGTCAGAACCGACGGTGGCCACCACTTCGGCACCACGCAGCTTGGCCATCTGGACGAGTAGTCGACCGGTGCCACCCGCCGCAGCATGGATCAGGCAACGGTCGCCAGGGCTGAGTGGGTAGACGGAGTCGATGAGATAGTGCGCTGTCATACCTTGGAGTGGAAGGGCGGCCGCGGCGCTCAGCGACATCGATGGTGAGACATCAAGGGCGACCGCGGTGGGGATTACGACCTGGCTCGCATACGAACCAGCGCTTCCAACCCACGCCACCGAACCACCGACACTGAAGCCGGTGACGCCATCGCCAACAGCGGCGATTGTGCCCGAACCCTCTGAGCCCGGAATGAATGGCAGAACCATCTCATAGAGGCCCGACCGTTGATAGGTGTCGATGAAGTTGATTCCGCTGGCATGGACGTTG
>JABIQM010000147.1 GCA_018699415.1 Acidimicrobiaceae bacterium | reverse complement strand
GCTGGATTGGGCTGAAGCCTCGTCGACGTGGTCGGAGTACACGGATCGGTCTCACTACGGCGAGAGGGATCTTGAAGCGAAGGCCTCCTTTGTGAGAGAGGTGACTTCGGCCGTTCCGCGATCGCAGGTTCTTGATCTCGGTGCCAACGATGGCTATTTCTCGCGCATTGCCAGCGAACACGCCGAGTATGTGGTTGCGGTGGACTCCGACGCACTCGTGATTGACCGGCTATATCGATCGCTTCGGGCTGAGGGCAATCGATCTGTGCTCCCGCTTTACAGCGACCTGGTTGACCCATCGCCATCGTTGGGTTGGCGGTCCCAGGAGCGGCCCGCGCTTACGAGTCGGGTAAGTCCAGATCTGGTGTTGGCGCTTGCCTTGGTGCATCATCTCGCCATCACCGACACGGTCCCGCTGGTGGAAGTGGTTGCCATGCTCCGCGACTACGACTGTGAAGTGGTGGTCGAGTTCCCCACACGAGAGGATCCGATGGTTCGACGATTGCTTCAACGCAAGCGGTCCGGCCTGTTTGATCACTACTCACTTGAGTCTTTCGAGGACGCATTGGCGTCTCGCTTCGACATTGTGCGGCGAGAACATCTGCCCTCGGGAACCCGGCACCTGTTCCATATACGACCGCGCTGATCGTTGCGTTATGTGCGAGCGGCGGGCGGGATTCGAAGCACCATGGCAACAGCGCCGAGCGCGATGATGCCACCGAGTCCCTGAACCCAGGTGACGGGTTCGTTGTGTACCGGCCACGCCAAACTCACGGCGACGATATTCATGAGCAACATGGAGAGCGAGGACCGTGATGCCTCGACGTAGCCGTGTGCCCAGCTCATCAGGACATGGCCGAGCACGCCGGTGAAATACGACAACACGATGAGCCAGAACCAATCCCGTCCTTGCAGCGCGGTGAGGTCTGACCAGTCCGACATGAACAGGGCCACTGGAAAAATCGACACGAACGCCCACACGTTGATGGCGGTCATCCATTCGATGGGGTCGACTGCTGTCGTGAGGCGGGCGGCACGGGTGAGCACGAAGTAGGCGGTGAACATCGCAACGGCTGTGAGTGAGAGCACGGCTCCAAGTGGTGATGTTCGCAGTTCACTGCCTGCGCCAAGGATGACGATGGAGGCGCCGGCGATGGCGATAATGGTCCATGCAACGTGGGAGCGGGTGGCCCGTTCGCCGAACATGGGACCAGCAATGATGAGGATCGCTGCCGGCTGAAGTGACACGGCCACAACCAGCACCGCCACCGTTGCTTCTTGGACTGCGGCGAAGACGAGCACCAGATTGATGCCGAATGCGGCACCGGGGGCTGCGGCTGCTCGCATCGTGGGCCAAGAAATTCTCCGATCGGTGGCGGCGACGATCACCAAGAGCAGCGGGATACTGATACTGAAGCGAAGAAGCGAACCGGTTGCGGGCGGGATCGTAATCAGCTTGGTGACGACCGGCCCGGCACCCCAGAGGAAGACGACGCAGAGCAAGGCTGCGTATGGCAGTCGAGCCTCGCGGGCGGTCTTGGGGCTTGGCACTGCATTCATCCCCCGGACCCTACGGTCGGCGGGGGGAGAATCTTTGAGTACTAACGGTGCTAACCCAGCCGTGTAGGTTCGGCCGAATGGAGATTCAGAGAAAGATTGCAGTCGTTACCGGTGCAGCGAGCGGCATCGGGAAGGCGCTCGTTGAGCGCTTTCACGCTGACGGTGCCGCGCATGTCGTCGTCGTGGACCAAGACAAAGCCGGAGCGATGGCTGTCGCTGAGAGCATCGGTGGCACTGGTGTCGCTCTGGATGTGACTGACGAGGCGGCGATCGAGAAGCTGGTGACCGACACCGAGCGAGACATCGGGCCGATCGATCTTTTTGTCTCGAATGCCGGATATGTGACCCTCGGCGGTCTTGAGGCACCGGTCGAGGATCTCAACCACATGTTTGAGGTCCACGTGCTTGCTCATCTCTACGCGGCCCGCGCCGTTATCCCGCACATGGCCGACCGGGGAAGCGGTTATTTGCTGAACACGGCGTCTGCAGCAGGACTTTTGTCGCAGTTCGGTTCGATGCATTATGCGGTTACCAAGCACGCAGCGGTGGCGCTGGCGGAGTGGATCGCCATCACGCACGGTCATCAGGGCATCAAGGTTTCGGTGCTGTGCCCCCAGGCTGTCGCCACCAATATTGGTGCCAACAGCCCGAGTGCCGATCAGCTCGCTGAACGCGGCGCCGACGTTGCCGGTGCTGATGGCACGCTTAGCGCGCAGGACACGGCTGATGTCGTGATCGAATCCTTGCGCGAGGAGCGCTTCCACGTTCTCCCTCATCCCGAAGTGGCGAAGTATGTGGAACGCAAGGGTGCTGACGTGGATCGGTGGATTGGCGGCATGCAGCGGTGGCAGGCCGGAATGTTTGCTGACGATAAGCACCCGGCCAACTGGTTGACAGGGTCGTGAAGATGTGACGACTATCTTGCGATCGTCAATTAGGAACGATTATAGTTTCGGCGGCTGAGACCCCACGCGGGAAAATGCCGCAACGCGCTTGCCGAACCCGCAAGGAACCCAGCAATGACTGACATTCGTACGCCCGAACGCATGAGGATCGTCGAAAAGATGGCGGAACTCGGGCCCCGCTTTGCCGCTCGGTCTGCCGAAGTCGACCGAGAAGCCGTCTTTCCGTTCGAGAATTGGGCAGATCTCAAAGACGCAGGCCTGCTCGCTATCACGATCCCCAAGAGTGCTGGCGGCCTCGGCGCTGACTTCACCGGCTACGCCCTGACGGCCGAGGAACTTGGCAGGCACTGCGCGGCGACCGGCTTGACGTTCAACATGCACGTCGCCACCACCCTCTTGATCGGCGAGATCTGCAGTTCCCTCGAATTCGATGCCGATGAACAGACGTTTTTGCAGGAACGCCGTGAACAACTCTGGCGGGGCGTCGTCGAGGACAAGATGATCCACAGCCAGCCCTTCTCGGAGGGGATCCAACCCGACGCAACCGCCGGTTACGCCACCAAGGCCGAGCCCGTGGACGGCGGATACCTCGTGTCCGGTCGCAAAATCTTTGCGTCGCTCGCCGGTGCCTGCGACTTCCACAATGTGATCTGCACCGTGGAAGGGGACCCGCGCATTCGGTTCCTCGGTGTGCCCCACGAAGCCGACGGCGTGAGCTTCGAAGGTGAATGGGATCCCCTGGGCATGCGCGGTACCGACTCGCGCAATCTCTTGATGGACAAGGTCTTTGTTCCGGGGGGAAACGAGTGGCTGCCGCCGGGGGCATTCAACCAGGCCGCCAAGCGCTACCCCTACTTCTACATGACTCTGTCGTTTTCTTACCTGGGCATGATGCGCGGCATCCTCGATTTCACGGAGGGCTACCTCAAAACCAGCGGACGTCGAGATTTCGCCGTCAAGCAGCACGCATGGGCAGAGATGAATATTCGCTACGAGCAGGCCCAGGCACTCTGCTACCGGTCGATTGCCGAGAGCGGTGTGGACCCGACCCAGGACCAGATCACGCGGGCGTGGAGTTCGCTGGTCACCACGATGGAAGGGGCGCCGGAGATGGCATCCACCGCGATTCGGATCTGTGGCGGACGTTCGATGCTGCGGCCGAGCTACATCGAGCAGGCGTATCGCGACTCCCGATGTGGAGCGACAATGCTCCCGTGGAGTGTTGAAGTTTGTCTTGAGCGCCTCGGTCGCGTCCGCCTTTTCGATGAGGACTGAGCACGAACCGCGGCGTGTTGCCGGCCGAATAGTTGGGCCCCGGGAGTGGATCCTGTCGATCTACGGCAACTTTGTCCGGGAGTTCGGCGGCTGGATCGCGGTTGCAGATCTTCTCGAACTTCTCAAAACGTTCGGGAGCGCCCCAAGCGCGAGTCGAG
>JABIQM010000117.1 GCA_018699415.1 Acidimicrobiaceae bacterium | reverse complement strand
GGATTGGGCCTTCCGTCATGCCGCGAGACATCGCGAATCAGTGAGAAGTGGTAATCAACGTATTGCCAGGTGAAAGCGGCTTTCGGAGCGTTTCCCCTGGTCAGAGAACTGGGCTGTATCGATCTCATAAACCGAAGGTCGCAGGTTCAAATCCTGCCCCCCACCAACGAGAAGGACCGGAGGCTCAGCGTTTCTGGGCCTTTGTCGTCCTCGGCTCGGTTGGCCGACCCGCGGGTCTCTGTCGGAGCGAGCCGAGATCGCGGTGCCTGCGGGTTGCTGTGATGACCGGGGGTGATCGGCATCCGGTCAGGGCCGTCCCGTCCGGCGATGCCCCTGTGGTCGGAGAGTCATTGCAAAGCAATCCCTCCCTCGTCCGGATGGCAGGCTGAACTAGCCTAGGGAGATGGTTTCGAAGCCGAAGAGACTGTCAGTTGCTGCTTTGGCCGGAACCCGTACGAGAAGTTGAGCGACCAGGCTCCGCGTTTGGGCCATTCGCACAGCCATGATCACGGCCTCGTGGGCGGCTGGCGGGTGTGGGCGGGCGACCCGATCCTGCGGGGAGTGCTCGCCGGGGTGGTTATGGCCGCTGTGGCGACAATCGTCGGGGTCGTGGCGTTGTGGCCGACCGGCGAGGGGCGTCGAACTGCTGTCGCCAATGCCGATGAGATCGGGTTGGTTACGGACCGCTTGAGCGCCACGGTGGAGGAGGTGCTGGATCGTCGGTGCAGTTACTCGACTGACGAGGATCCGCAGGATTGCCGTACGTTGACCTTGATCGTGCACGAGGGTCCCGAGGCCGGAGCGGTCGTGACTCTGCCGGAGATCAACCTTCTGTTCGATCACTCGGCTCCTGATCTTGCTGTGGGTGATCGCGTTGTCCTCGGCTATGAGGATTCGACGAACTCCTACTTCTACGCCGATCACGACCGTCGTACGTCGCTCGTCTGGCTGGTCGGGTTGTTTGCTGTGGTGGTGATCGCGCTCGGTCGATTCCGGGGGGTGTTAGCTCTGTTGGCGATGGCTGCCACGTTGGTCGTCCTGGTAGCGTTTGTGGCCCCGTCGGCCCTCGACGGGAACGATCCGTTGCTGGTCGCGGTGGTTGCCGCGGCGGCGATCGCGTTCATCAGCCTGTATCTGACTCATGGCTTCACGCCAACGACGACGGTCGCTCTCGCCGGCACGCTGGCGGCGCTGGGCCTGACGCTCGGCTTGTCGTCGTTGTTCTTCGAACTCGCCGAGTTCACGGGCCTGGCGACGGAAGAAGCGCTCATCTTGCCGTTCATCGCAGAGAATCTCGACGTCAGCTCGCTGCTGTTGGGTGGGGCGGTGATTGGTGCGCTCGGTGCGCTCGACGATGTAACGGTCACCCAGGTCGCGACGGTCGCCGAGCTACGACGTCACAGCCCGCACCTCCCGACCACCGAGTTGGTCGCCTCAGGAATCCGAGTGGGTCGTGACCACATCGCATCGACGGTGAACACGTTGTTGTTGGCCTACGCCGGTGCCAGCATGCCGTTGATCTTGCTGTTCGCGGTCTCGGATCAGCCCTTGGATATGGTCGCTAACTCCGAACTGATTGCCGTCGAGATCGTCCGCACGCTGTGCGGCTCGATCGGGCTCGTGGCCGCGGTGCCGATCACGACAACTCTGGCAGCCGTGGTCCTTCGACCTTCGATCGCTGACGATCGAACGCGGACCGACGGTCCCACGAAGTCCACTCCTGCTTCACCCATCCCCAGAGCGGCCGAGGCTGCCGAAGTACAGAGCGAGTCGCCTCCCCGGCGCGAGCCGCGATGGGAGGACTTCGGACCAGTTGAGGACGAGTGAATCACCGGAGTGTCGTGTCAGAGTGCGGGTACCGCTTCCGGTTCACGCGATGGTGGCGCCGCGTGATGGCGGATCGCCACGACGATTTCGCGGGTGATTAGGACGAGGAAGAACTGCAGGACGCTGAACCCGGCGATGGTTGCGCCGCCGGCGGTGCCGTGGTGGAAGCTCATCGTCAATCCCGCGACGACGGCCGCGGCGCCGAGCGCCATGGAGGTCACCATGATGGCCGGGACGCGATGTACGAGCACCGAAGCGGTGGCGGGCGGCCCGACCAACAGACCGAACACGAGCAACGTGCCGATCGCCTGGAAGCTGGCCACGATGCTCAGGGCTAGCAAGGTCAGCAAAGCCGTCTGTGCGAGACGGGGTCGCATCCCGAGTGTCTGGGCTTTGGCCCGATTGAACGTGAGCGCGAGGAATGGTCGGTACAACACGATTGTGGTCAGAGCGACCACGGTCGTAGCGATGACCTGGGTACGGATGTCGCCGACAGTCACGCCGAGAACATCGCCGAACAACAAGGCGGTGACCTCGGTTGAGAACGATCGGGCCCTCGACACGATCACGATCCCCAACGCAAGCATCCCCACGAATAACAGCCCGATCGCGGTGTCCTCGCGCACCACGGTGCGGGTGGAGACGACACTCACGAGCCCGCTCATCACCAGGGCTGCGATGAACGCACCGATGATGGGGCTGAAACCCCATAGCACCGCCAGTGCGATCCCCGGAATCACGCCGTGGGCGAGTGCGTCGCCCAGAAACGCGAGTCCGCGCAGCACGACCCAGGTCCCGACCAGGGATGTCGCGATCACTGCGACGAGGCTGCCGATGAGGGCCCGCTGCATGAAGGCTGGTTCAAAGGCGTCGAAGAGGTACCCCATTGCCCTACCCCTTCATCCGGCGAGAGCATCGGCGATGCGGTTCGCGTTGGTGCGGACCATGTCCACATAGGTGGCACCGCCGGAATCGTCGGACCCGAGCGATTCGGAGAATAACTCGATCACGTCGATGCCGCCGACCTCTTCAGCCAGGGTGGAAGCAAGTTCGGCCGACGAAGATGTCTCGGCAAAGATTGCCGGGACACCCTGGTGTTCGATCAACTCGGCCAGTTCAGCGAGTGCCTTGGCGTCGGCGCCGTCGGTGGTGGACCCACTCGGGATGATCGTGCCGGCCACCTCAAACCCGTAGCGATCAGCGAAGTAGCCGAAGACTTCATGGTTCGTCACAAGCACTCGCTGATCTGAAGGGATTTTTGCCAGCAGTGTCTCTACTTCGGCATCAAGCGACTCGAGTTCGGCGATGTACGACGCTGCGTTGGCCTCCAACGCCCTTGCGTCAACGCCGTCAACGTTGGCGATCAGAAACGCAACGATCCCATCCGCGGCACGCGCCATCCGGGAAGGGTCGGTGAAGAAGTGCGGATCAACTCCCTCGTGACCATGCTCGTCGTCGTGTTCATCATGCTCGTCGCCGTGCTCATTGGGGTGGCCGCCACCGAACTCGATGGTCTCTACACCGTCAATGGCCTCGAAGATGGGTACTCCGTCGGCCGCGGCAGACTCGATCACGTCGAGAAGGCCTTCTTCGAATTCGGCGCCGTTGGCGATGACGCCATGGGCTGCGCCGATCTGGGCGACCTGTTGCGCCGAGGCCTGGAACTCATGGGGATCTGACCCGACCGGCATAATCGTGACGACCTGCAACTCGTCGCCGACGAGGTTCTCGACGACATTGCCAAGGATGTTGGTGGTCACCACCACCGTCGGTCGATTAGCGCCCGAAGCACCATCGGCGCCTTGGCCGCTACCACAGCCGGCGAGTACAACGGCAGCACTAGCTAGCACGGCGGCCAGAAAACGGAATGGGGATCGCATCGTTAGTCAACTCCAATATTGAGACTCACTATCATTTAAGTACTCTAGGTACCGAGAGTCGTCGCACCAACATGGAATGAGAATCAGTATCGTTTAGAAGAAGCTACGCTGGGTTGGTGACACCCGCAATCACGGTTGACAACCTCGAGATCCGCTATGGCGATGCGGTCGCTCTGTCCGGTGTCGACCTGACAGTGCCGCCCGGCTCGTCACTGGCAGTGATTGGACCCAATGGCTCCGGCAAGTCCACACTGCTCGCCGCACTCGCTGGGACAATCGAATCCTCCGCTGGATCGAGTCACATCGCCGGCCCGGCGCCCGCGCTGGTCCTGCAAGCGACCGACGTCGACAAGAGCCTGCCCATCACGGTCCGCGACACGGTCTCGTTGGCCCGCTACCCGAGGCTGGGATTGTTCCGCCCCTTTCGGCCGAAGGACCGAGTCGCTGTCGATCGGGCTCTCAACCGGATGGCAATCGAGGACCTCGCTCCTCGCCAACTCCACGATCTGTCCGGTGGTCAACGCCAGCGCGTGCTGGTGGCGCAGGGTCTGGCCCAGGAGTCCGAGGTACTCCTGCTCGACGAACCAGTGAACGGACTCGACCTCGTCTCACGCTCACTCATCCTCCACGTCATCGACGAGGAACTCACCTCCGGACGCACGGTCGTGATCACCACCCACAGCCTCGACGATGCCCGGCGGTGCCAGCAGGTCCTTCTCCTTAACACAACCCCGGTAGCCGTCGGGCCACCTGCAGAGGTGCTCGCCGAGGAGCACCTCCGACGAGCCTTCAGCGGGCAATTCATCCGCGTCGGCGACAAAGTGGTCCTCGATGATCCCCACCACGCCCACTGACACTCCTGTGGGTGCTCCTCGCCGGATCTCAGTCATTCCCATTCTCAGGTAGCGTGGCTCTGATGACCGACAACGAAGTTGACGACGAAGCCGCCGCACTGCTCCGACAGGCCGATCAGCGCTACACGAGCAGTCGCCGCCGCCTCGTTGCCGCCCTGCAAGCCGGCGACGGACCCCTCACCATTACCCAGATAGTTGCGGCCGACGACACACTCCCCCAGTCCACCGTCTACCGCAACCTGAGCATCCTTGAAGAGGCTGACATCGTCACCCGCATCGTAACCAGCGACGACTTCGCCCGATACGAACTTGCCGAACACCTAACCGAACACCACCACCACCTCATCTGCTCGAACTGCGGTGATGTCACCGACTTCTCCCTCGATACCCGCACCGAAACCAACCTCGACCGGGCCCTCCAGCGAGCAGCCAGCAAGGCCCGCTTCACCGCTGAATCTCACCGCCTCGACCTCCTCGGCACCTGCGCCGGGTGCAAGTAAACGAACGTGGGCGCGCAGTAGCCGACAAGCCAAAGCATCGGGGCCGCGGTGTTCGCTCGAACGCATTCGACCCGAGCAGCAATCTGTGGCAGGTCTCATGTGCCAGAACGCTGGTAAACAGGAGGAACGAGGTGAGACAGCGGGGAGTGGGAATCCCCATTGTTCCCAAGGGAAACGCGTGCTGGGCGCCCGCCCCACTCGGTCGGTAATCATGCTCATAACCCGCAGGTTCAAATCCTGCCCCCGCCAGCAATTTCTCTGGTCAGAGGCTTGCACTTCGGTGCGAGCCTCTTTCTGGTTTTCTGGTCTCACAGAAAGCTCACAGCGGCTCACAACCCAGCGTCGAAAACGCTGATACTCCCGGGCCGTCAGGTGTAATGAAGCAGCCTGCCCTTGGATACGAGGGGGTTGTTGCGGTCACGGGCAACGCCGTTTGGTTTAGAAGTAGGGTGAGGGAAGTGGCCACGTACGCCATATCTACCCATCAGAATGGAATCCTAGAATGAACGAAGAAACCTGGATCAAGCTCGGCGATCAGACATCAGGGAATCTGCGAAGCTCACAGCACACCTACATGCTCGCCGTGACTGCCCTCACCGCAGTGATCGTGTTCGGCTCCAACCCTGACGCAACGTTCCTACTCACGGTCGCTGCCGTCGGCACCGGGCTCTTCGGTCTACTCACGTTCGAGAATTCACAGCAAGGCTTCATGGCGCTCATGAAGGGCATGCCAGACTCAATGGCTGGCACTGAGATGGGTGCAGCCTTCAAGCGGACCCCGTTCATGGTCTTCCGACTCGCCAACGCCGTCCTCGTTTCACTGATCGCCATTGCGCAGATCATCCAAGTGAACTGAGGCGTCTCTCGCGAGGTCGGGGAGTGGGGTAACACCTCGTCTCGTCATGGCTGTGCTGAATGTGAGAGAGCAGCGAGCGAAAACGCTGGCAGAACTCCCACCCATAACAGCGTGCACCGAAGGATTAGGAAAGCGACAGCCAAAACAAAGAGATCCCGCACAGAGGCGAGGGTCGGCTAGCGGTCCTGTCCCCCCGTGTGATGCCCCCGAAGCTGCCTGCAAGCGCCGCTGAATCGTGGCACTACGGAGTCTTTACCCCCAGCGTCAGCGTTCTGGAGCAGGTCTAGCACGTTCAGCACAACCTGATCTACCATCGCATCAGTGAGCCGATTTTTGCCGCAGTTGACGCGCCGGGAGCTGTGGGCGCTAGCTGATCCGCGGCTGACCGAACCTGACGTCGTGGTGGTGATGGAGCAGATCCTCGAGTTGGTGGGCACCGACTGGAAGGTTGAGGCGAGCGTCGACCTGCGTGCGCCTCTGATGCGTCAGTACCTGTCCGACCATCGACTCTGGCCGCTGCTCCCACTCGATGCGGTTCGGTCGTCTGTGCGACCCGAGCTGCGTCACCGTCAAGTCGCAATCTCCGCGTCCCAGATGCGTTTGCGGTCGGTGGCTACTGAGGTCCTCGAACAATTCGACGCCGAAGGTATCGAGAGCCGCGTGCTGAAGGGGCTAGCCACCGGCGAACTCGACTACCCGAACTACCTGTTGCGACACACTGGTGATGTCGACCTGGCTGTGCGACCGGAACGGCTTGACGACGCCGTTCGCGTGCTGCGCGGTCACGGTTACGGAGATCGCTACGAACGGTTTTCGCCATACCTGAGCTACGGCTGCACTCTCGAAGCTCCCAATGGGGTTGAGGTCGACCTTCACGCCCGACTGTCGCGTCGTAGCCCGCTGGGCGATCGATTGTTCCAGGATCTCGGTGAGCCTTTGTCGATGCTGCCTGGGTATGCACTTTCCGCGGCACACCGGCTGGTGCACGCCAGCGGGCACTTTCTGATCTCGCCACCGGGGGCCCGTCGATTGTCAGGGCTGTTCGACATTACGCGTATGCATGCCTGTCACGACGTTGATCTTGAGAAGGCCCGCCGGTTTGCTGCCGACCTCAGAATCGAGGCTCTCGTCGGGGCTGGCCTATGGGTTGAGGCAATGCTGAGCGACCGCGTCGATGTGATCGCGCAGCTCGATACGTGGAAGGCTCCTGATTGGCTCGAACGAAATACGCGTCTGGTGCCCGAACGCCGGCTCCTGCTCGATCATCTCGGCCGCTATCGCGAGGTGCCGCGCGGACGGCGTCTTCGCTATCTGCCCGCCTGGTTGTTGCCGACTCGGCGCCAACGGAGGCTTCTCATCGGCTCGGCCCGCGGCACCGCCACCCGACTTACACAGGGGCGGCGATGATCGACGTCCCGAATCAAAACGTATTCGTTGCAATCGCCGCGTATCGCGAGTCCGAGCTTCGCCGCACCATAGAGAACTGCATTGAGACTGCCGCTCACCCCGAGCGCCTGCGATTTGGCGTCTGTTTACAGTACGACCTCGACGGACCGACCGAGACCCAGCCCGGCTGTCTCGATGGGCTTGATGCTGAGGTCCGCATACTCAGTTACGACTGGACCGAGAGCAAGGGTGGTTGCTGGGCCCGACACCTCACCCAAGGGCTCTTCGCCGGTGAGGGCTACACGCTGCAGATCGACTCGCATATGCGCATGGCTGCGAATTGGGATGTCGACCTCATCACGATGATGCACGACTGTGGGGCAGACAAGCCGCTCATTACTGGCCAATGCCCGCTGTATCACTTGATTGACGGGGTAGACGTCTATCCAGAGCGGGCAACCGTTCCGGTCACAATCGTCGATGAGTGGCAAGAGTCTGGTTGGATCGCCCATCCAGCGGAGCAGCGTGACGACCCGGACGAGGGCCCCCGCCCCACCCGAGTTCTCTCGGGCATGTTCGTCTTCACGCTCGGGCACTGGAACATCGAGGTACGCCAGGATCCCGAACATCTCTACACCGGCGAGGAGTTGGCACTAACGATCCGGTCGTTTACCTGGGGCTACGACCTGTTCAACCCGTCATCGGTCATCGCCTGGCACCGGAACCACCCCAAAGGCAACCAGAAGTACATCTTCGACGGCGACGATGCCGAGGTGCAACGTCGTGATCAACTGGCGTATCGACGGCTCCGATTCCTACATCGTGGCGACCCCGACCGAGTCCTCAAGCCCTACTCGACTGGCCCGATTCGGAGCGTTACCGAGTTCTGTCAGTGGTCAGGGCTCGACTTCCCTGCCCGGCAAGTTAGCGATGATGCGCTCAACGGCGTTGATCCGCTTCCCTACGAACCGGATTGGTGAGCGGCTCGCTGGAGACCAGCGAACCGTTTCAACATCACCAGCAACTCCGAGCAGTAGCCAAGCGCGGCGTCGGACGGGTTGACGTCGATGTCATCCCATGGCGAGTACTCCTGCTTGTACCACAACGTGTCGCCACCGACGTCGAGTACCCGCTGGCAGTAGTGGATGATCGGTGCGTCAGCGACCACTTCGTCTGGCCAGGGCATCCATGCGGCGAGCATCTCGAGGTCGCATGTGATCTGGTACTCGGCGAGCACAATGGTCAGCGCCACCATGTCGCTCTCCCACGCCCCGGTTTCCTTCCGGATGCGGGCCGCAACCTCGACCCAACGCCCGATGATGCGGCGGAGGTCCGAAGTATGAATCAATAACGGCCAGGTGACGTTCTGAACGCGGACAGCGATACCCGGTGTGATCGAATCGGCCGCCTCGGCCCACTTTCCTCCCATCTGGAAATCCCACCACAACTGCCCGATCGGCTGGCCTGGTTCGGCATGACGAACGAGCGGCGCTCGGAAAACAAAGTCGCAGTCAAGGATCAGAACCGTGCCGACTGGCCGTTCGCGTTCGAGCCACTCGGCGAGTGAGTGGAGGCGGTTCATGCCCGTGTAGTCCTCGTCGAGCCTGGGATGGGTGTTCGTCGCCGTGGTACGAATAACCCGGGCGGTGCGGTGCTGTGGGAGCTCCTCACCGTTGGGAGTACCGACCAGGCGGATCAGTTCACCCGGCATGCCGGCTCGTAGCCAGCTGTGCTCGAGGAGTTCGGTCTGCCACGTGCCGTACGGGTTTGTGTCCGTGCACACGACGGAGAAGAGCGGACCGTGGGGATCGTCGATCATGTTGCCTCCGGCCATTCGCGAAACCACGCCAGCACGTCGGGTGACATCGCATAGTTGATGCGATTCCAGGAGTACGCGCCATCGGCGATATCGAGGAACTCCCCATGGTGGTATGTCGGCCCGTCCGGGGTGAAGTCGGCGGTAAACAAGAAGCGCTGGTTCGGATCGCGCAACAGCCGATTGCGTTGGATAATCGCAGTGAACGTTGAGCCGATTGTGCCGACGAAACCCACCGCACGCGAGGCGAGCTCCTGGGTCACGAGTCCGAGGGCATTGTCCTCGTGTCGAGGCAAGGAGAAGAACTCGTTGCCGTGGTCGTTCAAGATGAGGTCGTTGGCAAATGCCAGCTGTGGGAACCGTTGTCGGATCGGATCGAACAACTCGTCGCGTCCGTCGACCTCGCTACAGATGACCAACAGCTCATCAGCCGGCAGGATCGAACCCAGGTTTGCTGCGAGATCCTCGGGGGTCACCTTGCCGTAGGCAGGAATGCCGATCGTGAGGTCCGAACGGCGCAGATGGATCGCGTTGAACAAGCTGAGCCCTGAGGCGATCCTTGCCCCGAGTGCGACATAGGGCCGACGGGGACGCACCCCACGAAGCACGGCGTGGAGCTGGCGCAGAGCTTCGGGCCGACCATAGAAAAAGTATGAGTAGAAACTCAGTAAGCGTCCTTGCATCTCGACCACAGCCATATCGGACACAGGCGGGGTGACGAAGCGAGTGCGGCCGTTGGCGAAGTCGAGAAGCTGTGGATTGTCAAGGTCGGCATCGGGATCGAGGACGCACACTGCTGCACCGACCGGTTCCCAGTTGACAGCGTCCGTCCGCTCGCCCGCGTGCAGGGCCCATTCGTCGGTGTGCACGATCTCGACCGGCAACTCCAGCAGGTCGAGCAGTGTGGCCGGGCGCCCCTGCTTCGACTCCGAAATTGACGACCGCGGCGCGGGTGATATGGCCTGTTCGAACGGCATCGATAGCCGGCGGCCGGTGAGAACCGCCAGCCCGGTCGCGATCTCGGCGCCCATGCGCACATTGGTGAGCAGCCCGACGTCGAGGTCTGCTCGCAAGATGCCGGTCATTTCGGCGCCACTACGAGGCGGGGAGCGACGATGCAGCTAGATGCTCGGGCCATAGTTCGGGCGGTAACACGTCGGTTGCCCCGTCGGCCTGGGCAAGCTCAACCAGTGACCGGTAGGTCACATTCCAGTCGACCGGCTTGTAGTGGAGAAATATCGAGCAGTAGGTGTCGCCGTTGAGCGGTTTTGGTCGAGCATGGGGACAGCGGGCGCTCTCGTAGAGAAGCATTTCGCCCTCCTCGAGAACTATCTCGTGCTCGTTGCCCTCGATGTCGATGATCCATAACGGCCAGGGATCGACCGTGTCGTGAGCGATGTGCACGATCGAAGAGATCACATGGGTCGACAGTCGATCCGTGTGCGGGATGAGCGTCTGTCCTGACCGATAGACGCGCAACCCATACGCGGCGGTCGGCAGGAGTTCGACGCCCGACCATTCCTCGTGGATCGATTGAAGCGCAAAGTGAAACTTATCTTTGACGTCGTCGATGTTGATGAAGTCGGGCGTTCCCGTCGGCATGTGCACTGAGTCTTCGCCCTCGGTGTGCCTCTGCTCGAAGCGCTCGTGGTAGACGGCCTGCATCGCTCGGTGCACGGCTGGGGGAGTTTCGACTTTCTTGAATCCAACCTCGGTGAAGCTGGGCGTGTATCGCTGGGCGAGCGCGGTACGAGTCGGCGGGTCGAGCGCTGGCTCGGGGGCCACGTGGTCGCGGTCGCGAAACCAGCCGTTGACCGTGTAGCGCCTCGTGCCGGGGGCGCCGTGCTCGCCGGTGACCCGAACGGGTCGTACCTCATGCATAGCGTTGCTTGAGAAGAAGACGATGGTGTTGTCGACTGGCTCGACAACCTGAAACGTCTCGGCGACTTCGACGGTGCCGTCGTCGTGGGTGATCTGGTCGAACAGAACCAACTCACCACCTTCAAAGCCTCGAGGCTCGTTGTTGAAGTAGTACACATAGCTCAGACGTCGTGCACCACTTTCTCCATATGGATCGCCGACGTCGGTGTGGGCGGTGAAAAAGTCGGCGTGGTCGTGGGCCGTGATCTGACGCTCGATGGCACCCAATGCGAAGCGGTCGACGCTCACCTCGCGTCGAGCGTGTGGGAGCAGTGCTGTGAGCTTGTCTTCGAAGAGGTCGAAAACATCGTCGTCAACGCTGGCAACACTGGCGCGGCGGTGACGCTCGTTGGCTCCTCCCGCGGTGGCGCCCGGCTCGGTGACTTGCGCAGGCACGAAGCTCTCGTTGTTGCGAACGATACGCAGAAGGGTGTCGTGCTCGTCGTTGGTGAGAAAGTCTTCGACCACCCAGAAGCGAATCGACTCAACGCTCATAGCGGCACCTTGGTGCGATCGACGAGGTCAAGAATCTGCTCACTCGCTCGGTCCGCATCGGAGCGATCCGAGCGCATGACGATCGCGGTTCGGGCGAGGTGCGCAGCCGCTCTGGAAGCCCGATCGGGTTGAACCTCGGCGACAATCGTGTTGTCGAAGATTTTGAGCGCCGCCACAGCGGGTGGGACAATCTCGGGCTCGAAGGTCGCTGCGCGAACGTATCGAGTGAAGAGCACGAGCCCGGGGGGAAACGACTCGTCGGCGACGGAGCCGATGGTGTGGGGCTCAATCACCCTCCGTCCCGACTCGGTGCGCAGGTGGAGGGGCCGAGCGAAGGGAGCGACGGCACCATCGGCGGTGACGCATGCGTACTCGTCAGAGCAATAGGTGGCACCGGCTCGTACCAGCGCCTCGACCAGAGTGGATTTCCCGGCCCGTGACCGCCCGGGAAGCACGATGGCCTGGCCATTCCACGCAACGACTCCGGCATGCACGAAGACTTCGTTACGGGCATGGAGTGCGATACTCAGCTGCAAGTCATCGACGAGTTGTTCGAGCGTCTGTCCCACCGGGATGACCTCGTTCGATCGGTGCGGGTCGTCGCGAACGAACCGCTGGCGGCCCTGACAGGCGACTTCGCGATACCAAATTGCCGGGATATCCCGAGTCGTGGTTACCGTCGTGAACGCAAACGCCGACCGCACGCCGACCTGGTGAGCACGCGAGATTTCGAAGCCGATGGTGGCACCGGCGATAGAAAGCACCACCGGGATGTAGTGCTCCATTTCGCCGGTCTCGGTTAACTTCCGACGGTGGGTGTGACCGTGGGTGAGGCCGTGGGTGCGACCGTGCCGGGCGCTGGTGTGGGTGTGACCGTTGGTGCGGCTGTCGTGCTCGGCACGGCCGTTGGTGCGGCTGTCGTGCTCGGCACGGCCGTTGGTGCGGCCGTAGTGCTCGGTGTTGGCGCCGTGGTGGGTGCGACCGTCGTGGTAGGGGAAGAACCTTGGGCCGAGGCTGGCGGCGCGCCGATTGTCTCAACGACCGGAAGGATAACAGCTGCAGCTGCGGCGCCGGCACCGAGTTTTTTGAGAAGCTCGCGGCGTCCGAGGTGGTCCGGGGGCGTGACGTTCAGCACAATAAGGTCGGCATCGGCCAACTCATCGAGGGCCAACCAGACAGTGTCGTCGGAAGCGGGTCCGAGGCCAGCGACGTCAAGGGCCTGTCGCATCGAGTCGACATCGTGTTCGCCATCGCAGAGGTGGAACACGAGTGCTGCGCTCCGGTTGAGCGCGCTTGCCTCGTTGCGGTCGGGGTGGAAGACGAGCAACTCGTCGTGGACCTCTTGGACGGTTAGCCCGTCGCGTTGGTTTGCAGTCATTTGGTGATTCTCCGGAACGCTCCTGATACTGAGAGTTAACCGTAACACCTTCGCAGTCGTAGACGAAAGGCAACGCCGACGAGTTTGTCGAAGGCGTCGCTCGCTACATTGGCCCCATGAGGAGCTGGGCACCCCGCTTTGTGTCGGCGCAGCCGGACACGCCGTGGTTCGTCTGGCAAACGCACGTCTACCTGCAGAACTTCGTCGGCCTCGGCATAGCCGGCGAGCGGATCACTGTCCTGTTCTCTGTCGAGCCCGGAAGCGAGACGACGCCCGAACTCGTCGCGTTACAGAAACAATTCTCAACCGTCGATATTCGGGTCTTTGCCGACGAACGCGACGAACGCGGGCGCAAGTACGAACCCTCGATTCAGCCTCACCTCATCGAGCAATGGCTGCGGGCCGCTCCGGAACACATCGGTGAGATCACGATGTTTCACGACTCCGACATCGTGCTGCGATGGCTCCCGGACTTCGAAACGATGCGGCGCGAGCACCCGGACGCATGCTTACTCAGCGACGCGGACCGCTATATCGGCTACGACTATCTACACACCGCGTGCGAGAAGATTCGTGAGGAACGACCCGACGTTGCTGAGGACGACCTCATCGACCGCATGTGTGCAATCGTCGGGATCGAACGTGCGATCGTGCACAGCCACCAGGGCGCCTCCGGAGGCGCCCAATACCTTCTCGCGGGTCTCGGCCCCGACTATTGGGCGAAGGTCTACGCCGATTCGCTCGCGCTCCGTGAACTGTTCGATGATTACGCCACTGAACTGCAACTCGAACACGAGTCGGGTCACTATCTGCAGGTCTGGACCGCCGGCATGTGGTCGTACCTTTGGAATTTGTGGGCCGGTGGCCACAAGACGGTGGTCCATCCGGACCTGAATTTCTTATTCGGTGTTGCGGATCTCGATGACACCTCCCCGTTCCTGCATATGGCCGGAAAAACTCAGCCTCACGAGTCCGGCCGTTTCGACAAGGTGGACTGGCACGGCTTCAACCCGATCGAGGCGGTCAAGGTCCAGCCCTATGTGTTTGATCATCATGATGAGGGCTCGGTTGCTGACGCGTACGGGCAGGCGATCCGCACCGCTGCGGGGGTGGCCGATCGCGGGCGATGCCCTTTGAGGCCAGCCCGCCACTGGCGGATTCTTAGCTGGTGTCTCGACCGCGAAGAGTTGTGGGACGTCGAGCGACTGCACTTTGGCTTTGACGAGGACGTCGAGATTATCGAGTACCACTCTTCGGGCTCGGCAGGCTCGGGGTACGAGGCCGAACACGCTTTCGACGAGAACCCTCAGTTCTGGGGCGGTCGCGCCGAGCGGCGTCCAGGTACGCGGCCCGAGATGTATCTGGGTGTCAAACTTGATCGGATGGCGACACCGTCGATCATCACGCTGAATCCGGCGCCGACCAAACATCGGTCTCGCATGGTCCTCGTGCAATGCAGCGATGATGGGGCCGACTGGTGCTCGGTGTTCGCGGCGCCGTTGTCAGCCGATGACGGCACCCAAATGATCCTCTACCGGTCCTCGCAAACTGTGAGCGCGCACGCCTGGCGGCTTGTCGCCGACACGACTCGCCACGACTTCGCCTGGGACGTGTCGCGGCTGCGCTTCCTCGTGGACGGCAGTGAACAGAAATCCCAGCTATCCAGTTCAGGCGACGCCGGTCCGGGATTTGGCGTCGACAACGTCAGGGCGACTGACGGCGCGTGGGGAGGTCGCTGCGACGAGCAGGGGCGATTCTACATTACGGCATCTGATCCGGCAGGACTGCCACTCGATCGCATAGTGCTCGAGCAGGGACACGACCACTGGGCTCCATCCGTGATGCTTGAATGGAGCGACGACGGCCAGCAGTGGCGCTCGGTACGCCGATTCGACGAACTGGTTCCCGGCCGCAACGAGCTCTTTCTGTACGAACAGCCGCCAGCGTGGAAGAAACCTCGCCCCGCGCCCACTGCGACGGCCCAGGACGCGGTCGCGGAGTCTCTGATTGACCCGTTTGCCGACCGTCGCGTCCTCGTGACCATCGCCGCCTACCGAGACCCCGATGTCGCGAACACGGTGGCGAG
>JABIQM010000157.1 GCA_018699415.1 Acidimicrobiaceae bacterium | reverse complement strand
TGGCGACCAAGCCGTATGCGAGTGGTGGTGCGTACCTCAACCGCATGAGCGACTCATGCCGTTCATGTAGGTACAACCCAAAGAGGCGAACTAGCCCAGATGCATGCCCGTTCACAACGTTGTACTGGGATTTGCTCAACCGGAATCATGAGACGCTCCGCAGTAATCATCGGTTGTCTCGTCAACTGGCAGGACTTGACCGTCTTTCCAATCTCGAAGCGACGCGCGATCGCGCCCAAGACCTCCTCGGGCTCCTTGATTCTGGTCAGCTCTAGTCCCGTGGGACTCTGAATATCGAAGCGGGCCCACAGTCGATGGTCAAGGATTTCGATGAGTGCAACCGCGCCGAAATGATTGGCTCGTCCTGGCACTGCGTATCCGTCGGCCGGGTGCTTCCTGCAGGTCGGCACAGCCCTCGACGCGGAAGAGGGTAGGTCGGAAATTGCGCAGCGCTGCATCTATTCGGGCTGTTGGTTCCGCAACAGGGGTACACGCTTTGTTTGGAGAAGTTATGTCGAGAAGAATTCCACCAGTACTGCGACTGAAGCTGCCTTTTGTTATTGCCGGGTTCGCTTCGTTCCTGTTTTCGGTTTGGTTGTATTTCGTTCAGGATGAGACGTCGGCAGGCATTTTTGTTGGTCTTTGGGTCCCTTCGATCCACTCACTGGGCACGCTCCTGCTCGCTCACGTCGACATACCTGTTGGTCCTGAGTCCGAGGAGTTGGCGTGATGAGCGAAACCGTGATCTTCGTCGTGGGTGTTGTCGTCTTCGCTCTTACTGTCTACGGAGCTGTGATGGCCGGAGGCTTGGCCCTCACTCGTATTGAGATCGAACAGAACCCCGTCCGCCAGACCAACGTGGACAAGGAAGAGCTCAAGAAGCATTTCCCATATCGGCTGAAGTTCTGAGGATGCAGGACACTGCTGTGGGGAAAGGACAACGGCTTCCGAACATTGTTTTCGAACATCGTCGGACTCTGGCGTTTGTTCCGTCTGGCCTCGCAAAGCTACCTCAGACTTGGACACGCTCTTCATGAGGAACGGGGGAGCGGAAGCAGTTAAAGCCCCGGTCCCCGATCACGCAGAGGTCGTGATCGTGGGAGCGGGTCTCGCCGGACTGTCAGCGGCGCGTCTGCTTCACAAAGCCGGCCACACGGTGGTGGTGCTCGAAGCGTCAGATGGGATTGGCGGGCGCGTCCGGAGCTCTCCGGTAGACGGTTACTGCCTTGACCGCGGATTTCAAGTTCTCCTTACCGCCTATCCGGAACTGGTCAAGCAATTCGATCTCCCTTCACTCGACCTGCGTCGTTTCGAGCCCGGCGCCTTGGTCTGGGACGGGAACAGGATGCGACTGCTCGGTGACCCAGTTCGTCGCCCTTGTACCCTGATGAAGACCGGGCTTGCCCCTATTGGCTCGCCCATCGACAAGCTCCGCTTGCTCCGTCAGCGAAGGCAACTTGGGCGAGCAGAGACCCCTGCGCTGCTGCGGCAACCCGACGGGAGCACGCTCTCGTCGCTTCGCTCGCAGGGCTTCAGCGAAGGAATGATTGATCAATTCTTCCGCCCGTTCGTCGGCGGAATACAGATGGACCCAACGCTTCAAACCAGCCGACGAATCCTTGACGTGGTTCTCCAGGGTCTTCTCTCGGGTGACGTAGCCGTGCCTGCTGGTGGCATGGGCGAAATTCCTACACAGTTGGCCTCGCACCTGCCCGAAGGTGTTATTCATCTTCACAGCGCCGTCGCGGCAGTGAAGCCAGGCGAGGTGCGTCTAGAGACCGGCCAATCCTTGACTGCCGAGCGGATCATCGTGGCCGCCGAGGGCCCCCGATCGGCCTCGCTGCTGGGTCTGCCCCACGTCGAGTCGAACCCTGCATCATGCGTCTGGTTCAGTGCTCAAGCGCCGCCGATGCGAGACAGGTACATCGTTTTGGATGGGACTGGAGCAGGCCCAGCGCTCAATATTGCCGTGATGAGTAATATTGCTCCGGAGTATGCGCCCGACGGCTCTGCACTGATCGCAGCGGCATGTCCTGGTATTGAAGACCGTGAACTCGAGTCCGTGGTCCGGTCGCAACTGCGGCGCATCTGGGGGAGTGAGGTCGACTCGTGGGTTCACCTGCGAACCGATGCCATTGCTCATGGACAGCCGCGGCAATACCCACCGTTCTCGCCGAAGCAGGCGGTAGCCCTCGGCGATGGATTGTTCGTCGCCGGCGACCATCGCGACACTGCATCCATTCAGGGCGCATTGTTTTCTGGTCGACGCTGCGCCGAAGCCGTCCTGTCCAGCCTCACCTGACTTCGGATTCTTGTGACCTTCACCGTCGAGCCCGTTAGCCCAGACCCGCCGCCAATGTTTGGTCGGGTCGTGCTCCGCCAAGAGTGGGCGGAACTCGCCTACTTCCACTGGCGGTATGACCCCACAACTGTTCAACGGCTCCTTCCCGCCGGCTTGAGGGTAGACACCTTCGATGGGAGCGCGTGGGTAGGCCTGATCCCGTTCGAGATGCGCCACGTGCAAGTAGGCCCGACTCCAGCGGTGCCATGGTTGGGGAGCTTCATCGAGATCAATGTTCGTACCTATGTTGTTGATTCGACGGGAAGGCGGGCGGTGTGGTTCTTCTCCCTCGATGTGCCCAGATCAATGATCGTTGCTGTCGCTCGGTCGGTATTTGCGCTGCCCTACTGCTGGGCCAGCGCGACGCATGATCATGTTGCGGATCGACACTGCTATCAGATGGCCCGGCGTTGGCCGCACCGATCAGGCGTCCTAGCCAAGATGTCTTTCGCCGTTGCCGAGCCGATCAAGGACGATGCGGTCGACGACCTCGAGCATTTCCTGACCGCCCGATGGGCATTGGTAACGCAGCGTCGCAAACAACTCTTGTTCGGCGAGGTACATCACCCCAGGTGGCCGCTTCACCGCGTCGAAGAGATCAATATCGAACAGAACGTCATCGAAGCAGCCGGGCTTCCTTCCCCAGTGGGAACACCTCACGCATTGTTTTCGCCTGGCGTGGATGTCGAGGTCGCATGGTTCAAAAACGTGCCTGACATGGAGGCCCAATGACCACATCACGACAAGACGGTGGCGACAGCCTCAGCGGTACCTCGGTGCTGATTGCCGGAGCGACAGGTGGGCTTGGGTCCGCCATTGCCCGGAACCTCGACGCTCGTGGGGCAACACTCACCTTGGTTTCGCGAAGTAGTGACCGGTTGGCCGCACTCGACCTGCCGGGCCATCGCATCGCGCTCGACCTCCGAGACCCGGACGCTTGTCAAACCGCAGTAAGAGAAACGCTTCTGTACGGGGGGCGAATCGACGTGGTGATCAATGCGGTCGGGGCAGTGGCTTTCGGTCCGATTGCAGAACTCTCCGTCGACGTTTTGGAAGAACTGTTCTTGACCAATACGTTCCTCGCTGTCTGGCTCGCTGAAGCGGCGCTTGCTTCACTCGGAGAAGGAGGGGTCATCGTAAACATTTCTGGTGTCATTGCCGAACACAACCTTCCGGATATGGCTGCGTATGGGGCATCCAAAGCCGCGGTTCGCTCCTTTGACGAAGCACTCGCGCGTGAGGCCCGACGCCATCGGGTGCGGGTCATTGATGCTCGCCCACCCCACACCGAGACAGGCCTTACTGATCGGCCCGTTGGTGGAAAGGCACCGAACATGCCCTGGGGTCTGGATCCTGATTTCGTGGCGGAAGTGATCTGTGATGCCATCGTTGGCGATGTCACCGATCTTCCGAGCTCTGCCTTTGGCTCGCCATGACCACGCTCGTGGTGAGTGCCGCCGCTAGCTGGGCCATGGTTGGGCTCATATGGTTGGTGCAGGTGGTCCACTATCCGATGTTGGCGAGCTACTCGTCGACGGCACCGACTCGTGCTGCGTCAGACCACCAGCGACGAATCAGCTGGGTCGTTGGTCCGCTGATGGCGCTGGAAGGAGTTACGGCACTGGCCCTCCTCGTCGAGAGGCCCGCCCTGATGCCGGCCTGGACTGCATGGGTTGCCGCCGTCTGGCTTGGAGTAGCACTCCTGTCGACGGTGCTCGTCCAAGTGCCGCTCCACGCTGTACTGGCTGATCGTCATGATCCACAGGTGGCGCGCCGCCTTGTGACGAGTAACTGGGTTCGCACCATTGCGTGGACGATTCGCGCCCTGGTATTGGCCTGGGTACTGGCGACGTGACCACTCGGTTCTGCTCTGTCCCAGACCGGAGAATGTTCCTGTGGTGTCGATGCAGGCCCGTCAAAAACGACCACATGGAGGTGGCTTGAGAATGTTCCGAATGTTGACATGCCAGAACCGGCGGACGTCATGGTGAGTGACGTTTCGACGACGGCAGGATCATGGCACGATTCTGCGGTGCCAACTCTTAAATTTGACCGTGTAGTCGTAGATTTGCCCTCCAACCGGGCAAGCAAACTGCGGCGGCTGAATGTTGCTGCGGGAATCCTGCACTTGGTGACTGCAGCAGTGATGGTCGCGGTGGGAAACCGAAGTTTCAGTTTGCCGGTCAGCGGGTTCAACATCGGAGGTCCACCCGGAACTGGTCTCTCCGATGGGGTTCTCAGCGAACTGTTCAGCGTCCCGCTTGCATGGTCTGTAGCGGCATTCTCGATGCTTTCTGCCCTGTTTCATTTCTTGATCGCCGGCCCTTCCTTCGGCCAGTACTGTCAGGAACTCGAGCGCGGTCGCAATCGGTTTCGGTGGGTCGAGTACGCACTGTCATCGACGTTGATGATGGTGCTCATCGCGATGACGACAGGGGTGACCGATCTTGCCGCCTTGATCGCCATTGGGTTCGCCAATGTGGCCATGATCCTCTTCGGGTGGATCATGGAAATGGTCAATGATCCCGATGGAGATGTGTGGTGGAGTCCGTTCTGGTTTGGGTGCGTGGCCGGAATCGGGCCGTGGGCTGCGATCATCGGTGCCTTGGTCTTCAATCTCTCTCAGGAGGGAGCCGAGGGGCCACCGGGTTTCGTGTACGGAATCATCGTGACGATCTTCTTGTTCTTCAATTGCTTCGCCATCAACCAATGGCTGCAGTATCGGCGGATTGGAAAATGGACTGACTATCTTCACGGTGAGCGCACGTATATCGTTCTAAGCTTCGTCGCCAAGAGCGTGCTCGCATGGCAGGTCTTCGCCAATACGTTGATCGAGTAGCGCTGCGGTGGCGAGCCGATCTTCGGCCACGGCCGTAATTATCGATGGCTCGCTCGGGTAAACCGCAGGATCGATGCGATCCAGAGGCAAAATCGCTGCGGCAGTATGGGGGCATCCGGATAGAGGATTCCCGCGGGCGACGTTGACGATCGCTGCACCTTTGATTGCGTCGACCCGTTCGACACCTCTGTGGGAGTCGATCTGGATCTGGTCTACGACGATGCGTTGGAGTGGCTTGTCGGCGGTGCCTTGGCATTGGCGGACGAGTTATGTGACCTGCCGAGTCGGGGGCAACGCTGTTGGTCTTGCAAAGGAAAAATCAGATCCGCTAGCTTGACCGGTCTTCGTAGCGATAAGAGCGCAGGATGATGGATCGCGAAAACGAGACGGTATCGCCGACTCAGCGGTTGCATGATTTCGATGCCCTGCGGGCAGCGGCCATGCTGCTGGGCATAACACTGCACGCCTGCTCTGCCTACCGGGGCGCGAACGGTCCCGTCCGTGATGTTTCATCGGACAAGACTGCTCTGTTCGATGAGTTTTTCCATGCGGGGCATGGCTTTCGAATGCAGCTGTTCTTTATCTTGTCGGGGTTCTTCACAGCAATGCTCCATCAACGCCGTGGATGCGGCGCGATGGTGAAACAGCGTGCGATACGAATCCTCGTTCCACTGGTTGTCGGTATATTCACAATAGTTCCAGTCACTCGTTGGCTGAGGATCAGGCTGGGATCCGAAGACTGGATAGAGCGGAGAAATGTTGCCGTTGATGGCAGCATTGAGATTCCTTGGTCCGGACCATTTGAGCATCTGTGGTTTCTGTGGTTCTTGACCATCTTCGTTGCTGGATATGGTTTATTGGTAGCGGTGCGCTTACTTGTGCGGTCCCTCACCGGTTGGCGTGGTGAGCTCCCACCATGGAGCGTGAATGTCGCCATGGGCGTGCTTCTGGTGACCACATGGGGTTGCCAGTACCTCATGCTCAGTAGCAGAAAGAACCCATACTTTGGTGCGCCAGCACCGTTGTCGGTGATTCCTGATGCCCGTATCGCCGCGTACTATGCCGCCTTCTTCTGTTTTGGCATTGTGATGCACAGCGTTCAGACGTCCACCGGTCGTCCGTTCGTCGGTACGACCGGGAACCGGTGGATGTATGTGTTGCCGTTTTCGATTCTCATTGCGTTTCCACTGGCACTCGACGCGACGTACGGCGAGCATCGCACGGCGCTGCTGGTCGCGGCGTTTCTTCAAGCCGTCTACACGTGGAGCATGATCTACGGGGTCGCAGGGCTGTTCCGTAGATGGATGCGAAAGGATAATCGAAGGATCAGATATGTTTCTGATTCTGCATACTGGCTCTATCTGATGCACCCACCGCTTGTACTTCTTGGACAATCAACGATGAAGGACTGGCCCCTGTCGGCGAGCGTCAAATTCATCGGACTGAATCTCGTAGTGATGGCGTTGTTGATCGTCAGCTACCAACTTTTTGTGCGGTATACGCCCATCGGTTGGACGCTCAACGGCCGGCGCACCCGGCCGCTGCCTGACACATCAATACGAACACGATTGAAAGCCACGCTCGGCTAACGGTATTCAGCTCGTGGCGATGAGTCGACTTCGTTTCAGGTCGTTGCGTTCCGGCCGTTAGGAAAGTAAGCGAGGCGTTCTAGCGCGGCTCGCTCTTCGGCGGGTGGAGGTTTGCTTCAATCACGGTTGTGATGATGGTTGCGTTCAGGCGGGCTGCTTCGTCGATCGGTTGTTCGAGGTCACGGACGAGGGAATGGGTGGTGCAACTCGACACGGTCATGGCCATTGCCTCGGCTACGACCTCGGGCGGTTCTCCGGTTCCCCCGGCGGCCGCCCACGCCTGATTCGTCGATGCCGTGGGTGATCGAGTCTTCGCGGTTTCTCGTCTTTTGTGGTGACAGCCGCCGGATCCGTCAGATCGCCAGCCGCGCCGAAGTCGAGTTCGCAAATGACCATCTCGACGCGTTTCTCAATGCCGCGTCCGATGCCGCGATCCACTTGTCGTCGTTCATCTGGGCTGCCGGGTCCGTCGGGCTTGGCACCTGTCCGATCAGCGTGGTCAGGAACCACATTGATGAGGTGTCCGCGATCCTGGATCTACCCGACCATGTTTTCCCACTCGCTGGTATGTGCGTCGGATGGCCAGAGCGACTAGAGCAGCTCTCGCCAAGACTTCCCACGTCGATCACTGTTCATCGCGATCGCTACGACGATCACGACGTCCACGCCCTGATCGCTAACTGCGACCAGCAGCGCCAGCAAACTCGACCCCGAGGTGAGGTCTGGTCGGCCGCGAAAGCGGCGATGGTGGGTCGTTCCGAACGGACACATCTCGCTCGGTTGCTTCGCTCGAAGCGAGTCTGTCTCGATCGAATCCTGCGGATCCCGGTACGGGGTGGCTGCCAGTGCGAGTTTTGCAGCACGGAATGCACTGCCCGATCCAAACAAACGCGTCGCTCAGGTCGCCTGGGGCGACGTGAAGGCGAAGGGTGCAACCTGTTAGTAGCGGTCGTTTGACTTCTTTTTTGGCGGAGCTTTAAACGGCGCTTCGAGAAGGGACTCGAATCGAGAATCGTCAGGCTGCTTTGGCTCATTGAGACGGCGCAGGAAGTCCTTGAGCGCAGAACGTCCCGCCGCTACATGGTCGCCCTTCATGCCGGTTGAACGGGTGAGCGCATCTTTCGCCTTTTCGACGCGCTCTTTACGGGTTGCCTTCTCTTCGTCTGAACGGATGACAGGCTTCCTGTTTTTCTTGGCTTCCTCAGCTGCCTTGCGGCGAGCTTCTGTCTCTTGGAGTGGGGTGAGCTTCTTTGAGGCCACGACGGCTGATCTCCTGAAATCTGTGGACGGTTGCGCAAATACTTCCGTCTCTTGGTCTATCTCTCAGGCGGTACGCCTGCTGGTTGAGTTTTGTTATCAACCGGGCCTCAAGCCTATCGCTTACCGTTAGATGATCGAGGCTTGTAGATGCCCGAAACGACGTCGGGGCCGTTCATACGGCGTTGCTGTACTGGTCGATGAGTCCGTCGCCCAAGAGCACAAGTGTCGTCTTGTGGTCAGCCCTCGATGCTGTCGAGCTGCCAGGTCCAGTGCTCGCCGTCAGCCGACACCGACAGCTCCCAAGTCAAGCGGTCACCGGCAGAGACTGCCAACGGCTCGGCCAAGGGTAGGAATCCATGGGACCAGCTTGAGTCGCACCGCGGCGGCATGTTGTCGACGGTGACACCGGGACACAGGAGTGAATCGAACCAGCAAGCAAGCCCATGCAGGGTGCCATCACGGTCCACACGTAGATGGCCGGCCGAGGTGATGGTCTCGTTGAGCGCGGTCGCCAAGTGGATATCGGCGGCCAGTTCTGGCTGGCCGAGGAGGTTGCTCGGCTCAATGTCGGCGAACCACAGAGTCCGCTCCGCTCGGCGTCTGGCTGCCGAATAGTCGTAGGACAAGTCGGGCGACTGCCAGTCTGCGACAACGGCGTGGTCGTCGAACGATTGTGCGGCCGCGACCCACAGGCGCAGCCTTTGGGGGAGCAGCACCGCTCCGGGTCGGAGTAGACGCTGCCGGGCATCGCAGATCCAGGCGACGATCCCCTCGTCGAGTCCGGCACTACCGATGGTCTCGGTGATAAGCACGTCGGCGGGCTCGGGGATGTCGACATCGACCGACCAGCCATCGAGGAACTCGATGCGATCAGCGAACCCATTGTCGATGGCCAGCTCTCGCGCAGCCTCGATGATGGGCCCGCTTTCGATGGCGTAGACCCGTTTGGCGCCCGCTTCGCACGCCATGAACGACAGAACTCCAGTGCCGCAGCCGATGTCGACGACCACATCTCCCGGTTGCACCGAGGCTTCGATGGCACGCTGGTACGAATCGATTCGGGCCGCGTCGAGCAGCATGTTCAGGTGATAGTTAAGTACCTGGGAATGGGAGCGGTCACGCTGCCAAACGGCGCTTCCGGGTAGAAGAGGCATAGGGCCGAACATACTGGTTTGGTCGGCCTTCTGAGGCGCGTGCGACGGGTCTGGCTGACGCGTCGCTCCGGATGAGTGCCATGCCGAAAGCCGGTTCGTGGGCTTCTCCCCGCACGGCACATGGAGTGTTCCTAGCGAAGTTGCGCACCGGGGCTGCCATCAAGCTGAGTATTCCTCGTAGAAACATGACTCGAGATAGTCAAGATATTTTGGCTACCGACCAGAATCAACGAACGCGAATGAACCGCCCTCATCGAGCGTGGCCTTGTCGACGGCGTACTAGCCGGTGAACCCCACATCGGACAATTCCAGCTCCAACATCTCCCCGCCATATTCGCCTCCCCGACGTCAGTCGAGGTGCGCGATACAGTCCATCTCCACCAACGCTCCGAGGGCTAGCTCGACACTCCCAATGGAGATCCGGGCTGGAGGCGATTCCCCGAAGGCGTCCATATAGGCCTCGTTCATCTCACCGAATAGGGACATGTCGCAAACGTAGACGTTTATTTTTGCGACATTGTCGAACGACGCGCCACAGCCTTCAAGGATCTTCCCGATGTTTTCGATCGTCTGTGATGTCTGTGGACCCATTCCGCCCTCAACCAGTTCCATCGAGTCCGGTTTGAGTCCGAACGTGCCCGAGACGTAGATGACGTCTCCGGCGATGGTGGCGTGGCTGAAAGACGGCAGCTTGGCAACGCCTTCGACATTGACCTTCTTCATTGATGGCTCCTTCGTCCCGTAGTGTCTACTCAGAGAAGGTGAGTGACCGATGAACAACGAACATCCAACCGGATGGCCTGGTGAACCTATCGAACCCCCAGGCCTCGGAGAGATCGAAGCGGCCGCTCGACGGTTGCAGGGCACAGTCGTACGGACTCCGCTAGTTCGCCTCCGGGACCAAATGTCGAATCCCCGGATTCTTTTGAAGCCAGAAACATTGCAGCCAATCGGGTCGTTCAAGGTGCGAGGCGTCGGGAATTGGGCGCTGGGTCTCGATGCCGCAGACGCGGCAAAGGGGCTGAGCACGACGAGTGCCGGTAACACGGCGCAAGCGCTCGGCTACATGGGTCAGCAACTTGGCGTCAGCTCGCGCTCGATGGTGCCAGACAACCTTCATGCGGCCAAACGTTCGGCCATCGAGGCGTACGGGACTGAACTCGTTGGCGTCTCGATGACTGATCTGATGCTCTACATGTTTGATGAGTTGTGGACAGCAGAGCCGTATTGTTATCTCAACCCTTGGGGCGAGCCGGACATGATCTCCGGTCATGGAACGATCGGGCTGGAGGTCTATGAGGACCTGCCCACGGTTGACTCCGTTTTCGTCCCGGTCGGCGGAGGCGCGTTGATTTCCGGTGTTGCGGCAGCACTCAAAGCCATCAAGCCCGATGTGAAGATCTATGCCGTGCAGGCCGAAGTCAACTCGGCACTCGCAGCAGCGTTCACCACCGGTGGTGCAACATGGATCGAGTACAACGAGACGATCGTGGAGGGCGCATCCACCCCGGTGATCACACACAACATGTACCCGATGATCCGCTCACTCGTGGATGAGTTGGTCGTGGTCTCCGAGGAGGAGACAAGAGCGGCGATGCGGCGACTCGCGATCAGCGACAAACTGGTGACCGAAGGGGCGGGGGCGGCGTCGGTCGCCGCTGCCTTGAAAGTTCCGCTCGATGACCGTGGTGAGACCGTGTGCATTGTGAGTGGGGGCTCCGTCGACCCCGCGGTGTTCGCCTCCGTTTTGTCGTGAACCTCCTCCTGGCTCCCATCGGCTTGAGCAGGAAAGAACCTAGGTAAGCGGCTGGCAATGCCCTGATCAGTTGAGTTGGGCCGCCTCGGCGATGCGGTCTTCGGCCATCGAGGCGACCATAGACGCCTCATCTGGATAGTCGGCAGGATTAACGCGGTCGAGTCGGAAAGGTGCCGGATCGGTGAATGGCGTCTCATCCATGATGAGTTGGGCGACAAGCTTGCCCATGCCAGGTCCGTGTGTAATGCCTGACTCGCTGTCACCAGCAAGGGCCCATAGGCCTTCGATGCCGGGAACGGAACCAACATAGAGTCCGCCATCAACGGTGTAGACGGGGACTCCTTGGATGGTCTCGACCGCAGAAAGCTCAGAGAGCGCTGGGAAGACCTCTGCCACGTTCTCTTGATACGCGTACTGAGCATCAAGCAACGCCTGGGACACTGGGCGCCCGTACCCGAACTCAAGTCCTTCTTGCTCGAGCGCGGACAGGAGTCGGTACGCGAAGCTGCCGCCCCATGAGAATGCGCCACGTAGTTCCCGTAGCCATAAGTGAAGCTCCAGGCACTGCACCGTCGGCATGAGCGGCGACAGGCCGGCCGGCTCGGATACGAAGCGGGTTGCCACCATCGGAATGAGGGGAAGGCGGCGATCACGCGACTCCAGGAGCGTTTGGTTCCATGCCCCCGCTGCGAACACGATAGTTGAGGCGTCGATTGTCCCGTTGCTTGTTTCGACTCCGGTCACCGTTCCGTCAACCACACGCACGCCGGTTGCCGGTGTGTCCCAATGAAACTGCACCTCTGCATCTTCAAGCCGGGTAAGAAGTTCTTGCTGCGCGAGCGCAGTAGTCAACTGAATCCCCTCGGGCATGTACACGCCGCCGGCGACGGCTGCTGGATTGACCGCTCCGAGCATCAATTCCCCGACGCTGTCGGCGTTGAGCCGGCGTGTACCAGCGGCTACCTGGGGATGCCTCAAGATACCGTCGGCCAGCGTGTCGAGCATGGTCGGCGTGCGGGCGAGCACCAGGTTGCCGTTACTGGCATATTCGAGATCTGCGCCGGATTCGTGAAGCCTTTGGTAGAAGCCGAGGCCGTAGTCCTGAAGGGGAATAGTGCACGCACCGAGTCGGCGGTTGTGATCAGCGCCGAAGCGTGCCACGAAACCGGCTCCGGCAGGCGTGGTGCCGCTGAGCGGTTCACCGGCGTCGATGACGATGACGTCACGCGCTCCAGATTCGATCAGGTGGAATGCGGCTGAAGCACCGATGATGCCCGCCCCAATGACGCAGATGGGACCCGGACGATGAGGCATGCCCAACACTAGCGCTCGCCAGATCTAGTGGAGGACGCGAGCGGCTGGCAATCGGCGAGTGCGAGGATTAGCCAACGAGTTCGCGGATCCCGGCCAGGATGAACCGCACGGTGCGCTCGATGTCCCGATCCCGGTCGCGGTCAGGGCGTTGGGCGGCGATGTTGCCGGCCTCGATCGACGCTGCAGAACCCAACCGCAAGACGAGTTCAGTCGCTTCGGATGTGGCTGGATGCTCTGCGGCCAGCGCACGGATAAGAACGCGTTCCGCGCTCCGTCCGCCTGCTTGCCTACGTTCATCTCGGATAGCGGCGACCTCGGGCACAACCCGAAGTTGGCCGATTGCCGTCGCCGACGACAATTGATCAAAGTTGGCAGTCACGAACACCCGCACGATGTCTTCGAAGTCGTTCGCACCGGCGAGGGCGACGCGAACGATGTCCTGATATCTGTCGTCCTCGCGGCAGAAGAGCTCTTGGAGTAGCGATGATCGAGTCCCGAAGTACTTGTGCACGAGTTGTGGCGTGACGCCGGCTTCTTGGCTCACGGCATCAACAGTGCACGCGCCCACACCAAAGGCTTCGACAATGTCTCGGGCGACGTCGAGCAGCTGGTCACGCCGGTTTGCCGGCGAAAGGCGACGACGCTCCGACATGACCTGATCGTATCCTTGACAAACACTGTTTGTCTTGATTCAAATAATGACAGTTCCGTGAACTTCAGAGCCAAAGGCAAGGAAGCACCGCCATGACCTACGCACAAGATCGTCGGATCATCGACGTCGACAGTCACCTTTTCGAACTCGATGACTTCCTTCATTCGGTCGCAACCGCAAAGGAGGCCGTCTACCTCACGCCGATGGACGAACAGACCGAACTCCCCGTTTCGATGGAAGCTATCGATCGGGGTCGCGAGCACCTCGTGCGGCGAAATGCCGACCCTGAGGTGATGGCCAAGTTCGAAGCGAGCATGTTCGATATCCGCCGAAACCCATGGTCCCGGCTTGGTGCGTTTGACTCAGCCGACCGTTCCCATGCGCTCGATGTTCTCGGTTTTGAGCAACAGATTGTGCTTGGCACATTTTCCTTTCACCAGATCGCCCATAGCCGCGACGCGAAGGCGCTCGAGGTCGGCGCCCGTGTCCACAACCGGGCGATGGGCCAGTTCTGTGCCGACGACAAGCGGATGCTCGCCGGCGGCTACGTGCCACTCTCACTCGGTCCCGATATCGCAGGCCAATTGCTGGATGAAGCGTTTGCCGATGGCTGCTACACCGTGATGATCGACACGAACGAGGCAAACCCAGAGGCTCGCTCGTTCACGCATCCTGACTTCGATCCGGTTTGGGCTCGCTTCGCCGACGGCGACGTTCCCATGATCCTGCACATCGCCGTGAACGGCCACTATGACCCGGTCTCGCCGAGCTTTAAGAACAACGGCCGCCGCTCGACTGCGGTCGGCGGAGATGCTCCCGACACGACGTTGGGACTCGTGGCGATGAACAACTCGGTCGAGATGTTCTTGTCGGCGATGATCCTCGATGAAGTCTTCGAGCGCCATGATCGGCTTCGCTGCCTGTCGCTCGAACATGGTGCCTCGTGGGTGCCGGGCTGGTTGCACAAGCTCGACTTTGTGGGGCACACAACCCGTCACGCCGCCCCTCGAGATCGACCTGCTTCAGAGATCGCCCGGGAGCGGGTCCGGTTCGCGCCGTTCGCCGGTGAACCCGTCGGCTGGCTCATTGAACAGCTCGGTCCAGACATGCTCTGCTTCGCGTCCGACTATCCCCATCCCGAAGGTTCGAGCGACCCGATCGCAAAGTTCGAAGCCGCCATGGCCGGAATTGACCCAATCGCGTGTGACGCCTTCTACGCCGGAAATATCGAGCGCTTCCTCGGGCACACGTCAGTCGTTGTCTGAGCGTTGGAAGGGGCATCCCAGCGAGCCGCTCTGGAACGTCTTGCTGCAGGCCACTCGCATGCGCACGACATACCCAAGGCAAGCGTGAACCGATCTCTCTGCGGCCGGTACTGTCTCGGATCGCGGATCGTCGGGCGATCCTCGTTGGAGGGGTGAAATCGTCGGTCGTCGAGCAAGTCGCCGGGCCCGCCACCGTGCTCTTTCACGGCGCGGCGTTCGGAGTCGATGCTGAAGCGACCTGGTTCCGGCCATTCGAAGGGCTGAGTGCTGATTTTCGTGTCGTCAGCTTCGACTAACTCTGTTTCGGCCGCATCGGTATGCCCGTTGATGGGGTCTAGCAGAACCGTCTTGAGCGAGTCGACCGCGCCCTAGGTGTGCTTGAAGCGCCCGGTATCAAAGGTGCGTGTCTCGTGGGCCATTCCGAAGGCGCGTTCATGGCCGAGCGAGTACCAATTGTGGCTCCGGTTCAGATTTCGAGCCTTGTGTTTGTGACGGCCGGTGGCACTGCGCCCTATTTTGGTGATAGCTGAGACGACTAATGGGTCACAGCGGCGGAAGCTGCGTGTAACGACACCAACCGACTCGTAGCGGAGGATCGGTTTATTGCGAGCAACGAACAGCTAAGCCGGCACCACGATCCGCGCCTTGAGTAGCTCGTGCGCGCGAACTATCGACGAGAGGAATTGCCGCTGGACAAGACTGGATATTCGCGAACATGCCGCTTCGTGCTGGCGACGTTGGGATGGAAATGGCGCGCTCCTTGCCGTGTTTGGGTGCAAGACGGGTTCTTTCAGGGCGTGCCAGTCGCAGCTGGCAGCGCGACCGTGGCAGGCGAACTCGAGCGGCTTTACCCCGCGATTCCGGTGCCAACATGACAGTGATGATGCTCTCTGCCTGGGAGATGCGCACATATGGCCAGTCAACACCTCTCCTTATCGATGGAAGCGATTCAGCGGCCCGACCGATACTGGTGGCGTTCTTGATTCATGAACACGTCCGTGACCTCGAAACCGATACCGAGGTGATGGAATTCGACAGCACGCCGGGTTCGGCGAAGCCGCCATGGATTATTCCTACATTGCTGCTGACGAGGACCTCCCCGGCTAAGTTGGGGGTATGGACTGGGACTTGGACGATTCAGCCATAGGCGGTTCCGGCACGGACAACATCCGGAGGATCCCCAGACAGGTCGAGGAAGCGGACTTCGAGCGCGTTGATCCGCCAACGGATCTTTGGGAACGGATCGAGGCCTCGATCACGTCGGACTCTGCACTCTCACTGCGAGAACCGCTATCTCGTGAGGTGCCGGCGAGCATGGTTGTCGAGTATTGGATCGATGCCAGTGACGTTGTGGCCGACGTTGGGCAAAGTTGGGCCTCGTTTGCCATGGACAACGATGCCCATGAGTTGGCGGTGCCAGCGTCTGACCGCACCCTCTGGACCTATTTCAACGATGATGAGATTCGGGAATTGTGGCAGCTTCTCGTCGAACGCGTTCGGGCCTTACAGAAGAAAGCTCACGTTTCACTCCGATGCGATGCCCACCATGCCCGGAGGTGGTACGACATGACCATTACGCCGGAATCCGACGGCAGGGTGCACTTTCGGTCGGTTCTCGCCTTCGATGAAACCCGGCCGCCGGTATCGCTACTCGACATAAATTCGGTTCGGGACGATGGTCTCCGTCCTGTCCCGTTGTGCAGTTGGTGCGGGCGTGGTGAGCATGGCTCTTTGTGGCTGGATATCGAAGAACTCGTTCAGGCCGCCCGACTTCTGGAGCAGGCGTCGCTGCCACCGATCTCTTACGGAATTTGCGGGTCATGCCGAGATGAGATGTCGGCAGATCTTCTCGTTCCTGGCGTGGTCGGCGAGCCCACGACATAACCCAGGCGGTCACGCCGAGGATATGGGCGCAGCTCCTCGCCGCCGGGACCACCTCGGCGATGGTGGTATAGGGAACGCCAGCGAATGTGTTGGGAGTTAGATCTGGGTGGTTCTCTGGCACGTAGTACAGAGCGTCGTTCCAACTATCTGAGGAATCCTTATGTCGCTGCTTCTTCGCGCAATGTGGCCGAAGCTCCCGTTTATCATCGCAGGCTTTGCTTCGTTCTTGTTCTCGGTTTGGTTGTAATTTATTCATGACGACAGGATGGCGGGGATCTTCGTTGGTCTCTGGGTCCGGTCGATCCACTCGTTGGGCACACTCATGCTGGCACAAGCGGATGTGCCTACTCGTCGTGAACCACAGCCGGTGTCATGAGCGAAACGGGGCTTCTCATCGTTGGCGTCATCTTCGCGATCACGGTTTACGGAGTCGTGATGGCTGGGGGGAGTGGCGCTCACTCGTATCGAGATTGAGCAGAGCTCCAACCGCAGAAGGATGGTGGATGACGGGTGAGGCCGCCCTGGCCACTTTCGGTCATTCCGACGAATAAGCATATTCCTATGCGGCCTAGCACTTCCTTCCGTTGCCGGACTTGAGTTTCAAGCACGAGCCGTGATGAGTCGCGCCTGCGCGACGTGGTGAGAGAAGCTCGTAACGAGCTAACGCCTTAATGAAATAGTGTTCTGCGTGGCGGCAGGAGGGCATCAAACCGAGTCGGGCTGCGGATCATTTACTCAAATGGATTTGATGGGCGCCGAGGTTCCCATCCACTCCGTTCTCGATCAAATTGTTATCGATGGCTGAGTGCGGAAGCAAAAATCCCGACACCTGGTCAAGTGGCGAAGAACCGTTTGGGATTGAAATTGTTTGCAGATCTGCGACGGTTCCGGGGGTGACCACTGTGCTGCATCCGCCACCGTTACAGCTGAAGTACAGACCTTGGACATAAACTGCGCGGTAGCCCTTAATAGTCAGCGTTCCGCTATTTCCACTGGGAAAGCCGAGCTCATGGAATTGAGGAACTATCGCGAAGCGAGGCGACAGGGTGACGTCCGGAATGTCGTCGCCGTTGGCATCCATGTCAAGCAGAATGTCGTAACCCGTGCCCGCATCATAAGCGAGGAGACATACTGGAATGTTGGCCTCGGCAAGAGCGTGGCTCATGGCCTCGAAGGTCTCCCTATGGCAACTTGTGGGGAGCTGCGACGCAGTTTGGCCGTACTTGATGTATTCCCAGAGTGGGACATTGTCGATCTCGTGAGTGCCGCTGTTGTTGGCAACATATACCTTGCCTGTGTTCCCCCGACCGAGCCGACCTGGGAACGATGAGCCGCTCACCACGTCGCCAGAGATGAGTCCCTCGAAAAGGCCACCGGAGATGCCCTGAAACGTCGGGAGAGAGTTTGGCCCGAAAGGCTTCGCGCAATCATCGACGACATTGCCGGGTGGGTTGTCCCAGATGCGGACGAAATGATCAATCCCAACGGAAATATTGACCGTGAGCTGGTCGGACTTGTTCATCTGACAGGGGAGGGACTCAGTGCCTACGGCCGGGTTGCCCCACTGCCCGATCTCAAGGGCGCCGAAGTTGCCCGATGCTCCCCCCGTGCATGGTGCAACGGCAGAACCTGATGCCGAGCTCCTCATGCAGAGCTCACTCCCCGTTGTTGCCGAACCGAGAACCGCGAATGGCAATACCCCTCCGATTCCCTGGATCGTCAGCGAGGCTTCAGCCGTAGCCGAAGTAGTGAACGCCTCGAAACCAAAGACGCTGGCGAATGCGGTTGGGACGGCTTGGTCCGGCAACACAACCCTGAAGGTTCCCAGTCCGTCAGCGCTGATGCAGTCGGTGGCAGCCCCTAGTACGTCGCCAGTGAACGCGAAGGCTTCGGGATCGACGCAGTTACCCCATGCTGTCGACCACTCTGCATCCGTATACGTAGTGGTGAGATTAGTTCGGATGATCTCAGCAGCCGTATTCGACGCCACCGAAACGCCGAGAGATAGGTCGAGCCCACCAGCAAGTACGCCTGCGTCGGCTGCGGATTGGTCGTTGCGCCGTTCGACAAACAACATCCCGAGATCGACAGCAAAGCCCGACATGCCCAAGAGGACTGTCATGGTGATAGCGGCCATGACCAGTCCCGATCCGCGCTCGCTGGAACTGGTGCTGGTCACGGACATGCCTCAGCTGAAGTCTCGGCATATGTTGCAATTTGTTCTAACCGTGATTGCAGCGTACTTGTAATCTTCATCCCGGTAAGCCACATGTCGAAGACTCCGGTGATGGGCTCTGTCTGGGTAGTGACGGCGATCTCGACGATGTCGCCAATAGCGGACCCGCCTGGCAGAGAGATGGAGATCTCACTGGACTCCGCCAACTCCATCCGGGTACATGTTTCGGCGACGATTTGCGAGGTCTGGGTCGCGCCGCTTGATCCGCCTGTGTCCTGATAGTTCACAGCCGCCAAACGAGACCCCTCGCGTGCGCCTTGACTCACGTCGAGTTTCACACCAAACAGCAGTCCAAACTCGATGATGGCGAAGACGACAAGGAAAAAATTGGCAGAATAATTGCTGTCTCTATGAGTGCAGCACCGCGATCGGAGATGTCCACTCGATCAGCCGCGGCGGAATGGCTTCTGCGGCTATCTGCCCAGATCTCACCAGCGGTCTTACCCATATGCGCCTATCGGCATTGCGTCATAAGGATTGAGGCTTTTGGCCTAGTGTCCAACTGGTCAGGTCGAGACTCTGGTTGGACTGGATGGTCGACGCAGACCTAATGGATTAGAAGAGACTCTTCTGGTGCGGGTAACCGACGAAGCCGGCAATTAGTAACTTGGCGAGTCCGTCTGTACTCGAGAGGTCATCAAGGCGATGATCAATCAGGAGACGATTCACTTCTGGACTCAGGGTATCGCTGACATCGTCGTGGCGACCGATCCGCTAGAGGCCAAGGCGACTTACGATCGGGTGTATCAAGGGAGCTTCTACCACGGCCGCAGCAGGACCCTGGTTCAGGCCTTGTCGGCCGTCCACATGGCGCTCTACTACCTTGCCTGGAAGCAGATGGGTGTGACTGTCTACAAGTTGCTCGGCAGTGCCCGAACTCAACACATCCGTCCCTACGTAACCCTGTACCCCGGTGACATCTACGACGACTCGGTGCAGACAATCCTGGCCGAGACCCGCCGTCAGGCCGAAAGGGCCGTTGACCAAGGCCTACGCGCGGTGAAGGTGCCGGTGTTGTTTGGCGCCGAGAACGATCCGGGCGGGGTTTCGGACAGAACCATTGTCGGCTTCATAGAGGATTGCCGTGAGATGCTGGATGAAATCGCCCCGGATCTGGTCCTTGCTGCCGACTTTGGCTATTGCTGGTGGGACTGGCAGGCAGCGGCGTGGAGGTTAAAGCGACTCGAAGATTATGACGTCTATTTCGCCGAGGCCCCCCTACGACATGATGATCTGAGGGGCACGCGAGGCTGGCGGCTGTATCGCCGGTCTGAGTTGGAGAAGCGGAGTTCGCAGCTGGCCGCTGGGAGGTGCGCGAATGGCTCGAACGGGGCGCTGTGTCCCTGGTCCAGCCAGGCATCAGCAGGGCGGGTGGCTTCACCGAACTGACGCGAATCGCTGAAATGTGTGAGATGCACGGCGCCAATTGATGCCTCACAGTTTCGCCACGGGCGTAACCGATGTCGCCAACCTCCATCTTCAGGCAGCATCGCTGACCGTTGCCATGGTCGAGTTCCGATCGTCGCGTCTGGGCCCGTCAAGGCTGCGAGCCGAACTGGTCTCACCGCCTGAACTTAAGATCGTCGACGGATACGCCGAGCTTCCCCCTGGTGTCGACTTAGGCATCGAATTGAACGAAAGCCTGGTGGCGGCGATCACTCGGCTGGGCTACTGACCTCAGTCCATCACCCGAGAAACCTTCACGAAGATTAGCCTATGATCAGCGCAGATCTCACCGGAAAGCGAACCATTGTCACCGGTGGCGTCAGCGGTATCGGTCTTAGCGTTGTTCGTACGTTCGCCCAAAACGGCAGCACGGTAGCGATGGCCGATCTGGCTGATGGCCAAATCGGTGAATCGGCGTTGGCTCTCGTTGACGATGGGCCCGATGTCTTTGAGGCTCCTTGTGACCTGCGGGATAATGACTCGGTCATCTTCATGATTGACTCGGCGGCCGAACAGACGGGAGGTATCGACTATCCGGTCAACATAGCGGGCCATCCGGTGATGCTGACGGCGAGTCCAGCCTCTGACCTCGAATCGCAGACCGAAGAACTGTGGTCTGAGGTGTTATCGATCAACTTGATATCGGCCTTCCGGACCGCGAAGGCGGCTGCCCCATATCTGCGAGGATCGCAGGGTGCAATCGTCAACACAAGCGCGATGTCGGGCTGGCGCGGTGGAGGCTCGAGTCCGCCCTACAGCATGACCAAAGACGGCATCGTTACATTGACGAAGGAACTGGGCTGCGGATTGGGGCCCGAGGTCAGGGTCAACGCCATCTCGCCCAGCTATGTCCATCCGGACTCGACGAACTTTCCCCCGCGCTGGGAAAGCGTGTTCGAGGATTGCGAGGCACTACCTCTGGGTCGACTGGGAACCGCCGTCGAGTATGCCGATGCCTGCTTGTTCCTTTGCGCCGGAGCGAGCTACATCACCGGCCAGAACATCCACGGGGACGGTGGCTGGAGCGGCTGACGGATATCGTTCTTCTTGGCGTCTTGCCTCGACATCTGTCGGGTGATGAGCGGCCGCACTACGCTACGTAAACGATGTTGGTCTTCTCGGGCGATGCTCTCGAATCCGGTGCAAAGCGTGAGCGACGAGGTTCGATGCGTAGGAGCGACGCGCCGCCGGGCATTACTGATGCTATTTGACCGGTGCCCCATCCTGGTTCGCGGAGGAGGGGATCTTGCCACAGGTGTCGTCCACTGTCTCCACCAGGTTGGCTTTCCCGTAGGTGTGGTCGAGCTGGCCCAGCCGCGCACGGTGCGGCGCCGGGTTGCGGTTTCAAATGCTGTCTATGAGGGAACCGCAATTATCGAAGGGCTGCGTGCCGAAAGAGTCAAAGATGTCGAAGGATGGCAGGCCACAGTTGGAGAAGGTGCGGTTCCTGTCGCAATCTGCGACACGATTCCGGATTGGATCCCGCCTCCGGAAGTGATCATCGATGCTCGGCTCGCCAAGCGAAACATCGATACCTGTATCGACGATGCCGATTTCGTGATTGCGCTGGGACCAGGGTTTGACGCAGGCATCGATTGTGATGTCGTGGTTGAAACAAACCGTGGTAGCCGGCTCGGTCGCATCATTGATACCGGGCCGGCGCAGGCCAATACCGGGGTGCCCGGGATCGTCGCCGGCTACGGAGCCGAGCGGGTTCTGCGGGCTCCCAGATCCGGGACGATCCGATGGCAGATGCAAATAGGCGATCCCGTGGAGCAGGGAGCCGTCTTAGGCACCGTCGATGGAGTGGACATCCATGCACCGTTCGACGGCGTGATTCGAGGACTACTGCACCCTGATTGTCCGGTGGAACATGGGCTCAAGGTAGGAGACGTTGACCCACGTTTGGATGCGCCCTGCGATGAGATCTCAGATAAGGCCTTGGCGATAGGCGGTGCCGCTGTCGAGGCGATCCTCGGTTGGATGAAGAGTCGAGGGCAATCGTGAGACTGGTCGATGACATGGCTCATGTCATCGAGTTGGGGCAGGCGGCGTCAGGTGCGGGTTGTCGCGACCATGAACTTGTCTCCTTTGTAGGCGGAGGAGGGAAGACGACCCTCATGCATGCGTTCACTCGCGAGCTTGGCGGTAGGTGTATCGCGACGACAACTACGAAGATGGATGCCGGTCACAACGGTGATCTGACAACCCTGATCGAGGCGACCGATCAAGAGATAGTTGCGGCGACCAGGTCTGGGCCGGCACTGGTATGGCGAACGGTGTCAGGCGGAAAGGCACTCGGGGTAGAGCCAACGCGATGTGACCTTCTTTTCGACATGGTCGACTATGTCCTCGTAATGGCGGACGAGGCGCGCTCACTGCCGTTCAAGGCACCGGGCACGTTTGAACCGGTCGTTCCGTCGGCAACGACAATGATGGTCTCAGTGATCGGCGCGGACGCACTGGGCCGGGTGATTGCAGATCAGTGCCATCGGCCGCTACGCGTTGCGGCGTTGGCTCAATGCCAACCCTACGAACGCCTGACACCGAAAGCCGCAGCAGCGGTCTTGTTGCACCCCAATGGACAGCGCGCCGCGCTTCCTGAAAGGGCGCGTCTTGTCGTAGCCATAACCAAGGTCGAGGCTACCAATGCTGGTCTTGTCGAAGAGTTGAGAGGTGAGCTGGCTCGCCTTGAACCTGCTGTGACAGCGCTGTCGCTCGCAGTATCTGGTTGAGTGCGAACGTTTTACAGGGCGCCGAGATCGAAACCTTAGGTCCAGCCGGGGTCGAAGGCGACTTCACCGGTATCCACGTATCGCGTGTGGGTGACCACGCTCGTGCCATCGAGCAGATGTAGTTGGTAGCCGCGGGGATCACGGATTAGCGCGCGATCGGCGGCAGGACGAAGATCCAGGGCAACGTGGTATGTCCCCGCGAGGCAGACCGAGGTGGTGACCCCTTCGACGGTAGTGACCACTGGACGATGGAAGTGACCGCAGAGGATGCGAATGATCTTTGTCGAGTTATCGGCAATCAACCCTCGGAGTTCGGTGAGGCCCGCAAATCCGGATGAATCCATCCAATCTACGCCGGTGGTGAACGGCGGATGGTGGAGGGCGAGGATAACCGGCCCAGTGGCGGAGGCAAGACATGACTCGAGCCACCCCTGGCGTTCCTTGTCGAACACCGCGCCGTGGGTGTCTGGATCGGTCGAGTCGAGACCGATTACCGTGTAATCGCCACTAGTGGTGACCCAACTGGCGTGGTCTGCATCGACCCAGGGAACGTCAGGGAAGGTCTGCCTGGTCAGAGTTCGGTCGTCGTGATTCCCCATGAGTGGCAGCAGTCGAATGTCAAGTTCAGAAAGTAGCTCCGTCAGCATCTCGTACTGGCCTGGGAATCCCCAGTTGGTCAGGTCCCCGGTGGCCAGAACGAACTCAGGACGCGGATCTTCGGCGTTGAGAGAAGCAACGATCGAGGCCAGCGAGGCGTTGTTGTCGACGAAGTTCTTTT
>JABIQM010000125.1 GCA_018699415.1 Acidimicrobiaceae bacterium | reverse complement strand
CCCACATCAATGACACAAGTACCGGTCACTCGGAGGCGATCATCACCGGCGACATTGCCGCTGCAGATCGGTTCATCCGCGAGGTCGACGCCGCTGCGGTGTTGGTCAACGCCTCGACCAGGTTCGTCGACGGGGAAGAGTTCGGCTTCGGTGCCGAGATCGGCATCTCAACCCAAAAGCTCCATGCCCGTGGCCCCATGGGCCTCAGCGAACTCACCACCCAGAAGTACATCGTTCGCGGCGAGGGCCACATCCGTCCCTAGTTGGGGAGATCTCGCTGAAATCGGTTCGGGAGTTGGGGTTAACGGGCGCTAACCTCTCGGGCATGTCGAATCGCTTTCCTGACGTTGCCAGTGTGAAGAATGACCTGGCCTCGGTTGACTACTTGTCTGACGAAGGCATCGCCGGGGTGGTGTATCTCGCCGATCGGCTCGAGAAGCCGATCCTGGTAGAGGGCCCTGCCGGGACGGGCAAGACGGAGCTTGCCAAGAGCGTCGCTGAGATGATTGGCGCCCGCCTGATCCGTCTCCAGTGCTACGAGGGCCTCGACGAGTCGAAGGCGTTGTACGAGTGGAACTACAAGAAGCAACTGCTGCGTATCCAGGCTGAACGTGGACAGTCACAGGACTGGGACGACATCAACGACGACATCTTCTCTGATGAGTTCCTGTTGACCCGGCCGCTCCTGGAGGCAATCCGCGCCGATGATCCAGTTGTGCTGCTCATCGATGAGGTCGACCGTGTTGAGGTGGAGACCGAAGCCCTTCTGCTTGAGATTCTCTCTGACTACCAGGTCTCGATCCCCGAACTCGGCACCATCGAGGCCAAGCAGATTCCGCTTGTCTTCCTTACATCAAACAACACTCGTGAGCTTTCCGAAGCGCTGAAACGTCGCTGTCTCTACCTCCACATCGACTACCCGGACATCGATCGCGAAAAGCAGATCGTGCTCACCCGGGTTCCAGATATCACCGAAAATCTGGCTGACCAGGTTTCTCGCGTTGTTCGTTCGATCCGTCAGATCGAGCTGAAGAAGGCACCATCGGTCTCCGACACCATCGACTGGGCGCGCACGCTTGTGCTACTTGGGGTCGAGAAAATCGATGAGCAGACCGCAGCGGAGACGATCAACATCCTGCTGAAATACCAGAGCGACATCAATAAGACGCTCAAGGACCTCGGTTCCGCTGACGGCGTTTCTTGAGGCCGGGCGAGGCTGCGATGACGCTCACCGAGGACACCGGATCTGAGTCGACGCCGGTCGCGGTCGGTGAGCCACTGCTCGAACTTCTCAACGGTTTCATTGTTCAGCTCCGCTCAGCGGGTCTGCCGGTGAGCCTCACCGAGAATCTCGACGCGATGGAGGCCGTCAAGCACGTGCCTCTCGGCGACCGCAACACCTTCAAATACGCGCTCGCAGCGACGCTGGTCAAGCACTACAACCACTGGAAGGCGTTCGAGACAGTCTTCGAGGTCTACTTCTCGCTGCGAGGTCCCGAGTACTCGATCGGCGACGAATTGGAACTCGCTGAATACCAGGATGATGACGAGCAGGATCAGCCTGAGGGTGCGGGTGATCAGCAAGGCGGAGGCGGCGACAATATGTCGCCCGAAGAACTCGCCGAGATGCTCTACCAGGCCTTGATGCGCGGCGATCAGCAGATGATGCGTGGCGTCGCCCGGCAGGCCGTGAAGCGTTATGCCGGGATGGAGCCAGGTCGCCCCGTCGGTGGCACCTACTACCTGTACCGCACGCTGCGGAACCTTGATCTTGATGGCGTGCTCGAGCGTTTACTGGAGCAGGACCAAAACAACGACGGCGATGAAGAAGATCTGTCCGACTTCGAGCAGCGGCTCCAAAAAGACGAGTACCAGAGCCGGGTCGATCAGCTTCAAAAGGAGATCGAGGCGGAGATTCGTCGCCGCCTCGTGGCTGACCGCGGTGTCGAGGCGATGGCGAAGACGCTGCGCAAGCCGCTGCCGGAGGATGTCGATTTCATGCACGCCTCTCGTGAGGAGATGGCATCGCTGCGAAAGGCGATCTATCCGCTGACCCGCAAGCTCGCGGCTCGTCTTCAGAGAAAGCGTCGTCACGGCCGCAAAGGACCGCTCGACTTTCGACGTACCGTTCGTGCGTCGCTGAGCTATGGCGGTGTTCCCGCAGAACCCAAGTTCCGCAATCCGCGTCCGCATAAGCCCGACATCATGGTGATCGCTGATATTTCGGGGTCGGTTGCCGCGTTCGCTCGCTTCACCTTGCACCTCGTCTACGCCATTAGTGGCCAGTTCTCGAAAGTCCGCTCGTTCGTGTTCATCGACGGTCTCGACGAAGTCACCTCGTACTTCGAGGGTGTCGAGGACATCAATGAAGCCGTCCATCGAGTCAATACCGAGGCTGATGTTGTCTGGGTTGATGGCCATTCCGACTATGGACATGCTCTCGGCATCTTCTGGGAGAAGTACGGCAAAGACATCGGGCCTCGCACGTCGATCATGATTCTGGGCGATGCTCGCAACAACTACCACGCGTCGGAGAGCTGGATCATCAGGGCAATGCGCGAAAAGGCCCGCGACGTGTACTGGCTGAACCCTGAGCCCAACAGCTACTGGGACACCGGTGATTCGATCGTGGGCGAATACGCCCAGCACTGTGACGGTACTTTCGAGGTCAGAAACCTGCGCCAGCTCGAAGGTTTCGTAGAGAATCTGGCATGACTGATAGTGAAAGCCGTTTCGAGGAGCGTCTCCTTGCGGCACTACCGGCTGATGCGGACTATGCCTCGGCTCGCCACGTGGTCGAACGCAGCTCTCGTTTGGAGGTCCGCAACGGCGTCGTTGAGCCCAGCTCCACCGCACACGACGAGGGCGTCATGTTCAGTGTTTGGACCGATGCAGGAGCGGGCTACGCCGCCACCAGCGATCTGAGCGACGAGGGTCTCGCTCGTGCGGTTGAGCAGGCTCGAGGTTGGGCGGCCACCACAGCTGGACGCACCGTTATCGATTCGCCGGCGCTTCCTCACACCGTTGGCGAATACGCTTCGCCGGTCACCGACTCGTTCGACTCATTGTCACTGGCCGACCAGGTGGCCTTGCTCGTAGATGCGGATGCTGCCCTTGGTGGCGACGCTCGCATTGTTGACCGCAGTGCCTCGCTGGTTCGTCACGACATCGGGTCACTCCTGCTCACCAACGGCGGCGGCCGCGTTGCTCAGGAGATCTGCCAGGTGTTCCCCGATCTGCGGGCGACCGCTAACGAGGGATCCAACACCCAAAACCGCACCTATGGTGCCGGCACACTCGCCGGGCAAGGTGGTGCAGAGGTTCTTGCCCGTCACGGTTTCCGCGCCGCCGCCGAGCGCATCGCCGACGAGGCTGTAGCGCTACTTGATGCCCCCAACTGCCCGACCGGCACGATGGACCTGATTCTGGCGCCAGATCAGATGGCGCTTCAGATTCATGAGTCGATCGGTCATCCGCTCGAACTCGACCGAATTCTCGGCGATGAGCGCAACTATGCGGGCACCAGCTTCGTCACGCGTGAGATGTTCGGCACGTACCAGTACGGCAGTGAGCTGCTCAACGTCACCTTCGATCCGACGGTGCCGGGACAGATGGCGTCGTACGGCTTTGATGATGACGGCACTCCCGCCGAGCGCACATATCTCATCAAGGACGGTGTTCTCCAGCAGCCGATGGGCGGTGCCATCTCCCAGGCGCGAAGTGGCATGGCCGGTGTGGCCAATAGTCGTGCCAGTTCGTGGAACCGGGCGCCCATCGACCGTATGGCCAACCTCAACGTCGAACCGGGTGGCTCCACGCTCAACGAGTTGATTGCCGGTGTCGAGCACGGCGTGTTGATGGAGACCAACGTGTCATGGTCGATCGACGACAGTCGAAACAAGTTCCAGTTCGGTGCTGAACTCGGGCGAGTGATCGAGAACGGTGAGGTCAAACACATCGTCCGCAACCCCAACTATCGGGGGATCTCCGCCACGTTTTGGCGCAACCTCAGTGGTGTCGCCGACGATTTCACGGTCATGGCCGTCGGCAACTGCGGCAAGGGCGAACCCAACCAGGTGATCAGGGTTGGTCATGCCTCCCCCCATTGCCGGTTCTCCAATGTCGAGGTCTTCGGAGGCGAACAGTGAGAGCGGAAAGCGCCCGCCACTATCTCGACGAACTCGTCAACTGGGCCAGCGCTCGACTCACTGGCGAGGAGGTCCTGCTCGCTCACTTCTCGGGCGAGGACTCGGACTTCGTTCGCTTCAACCACGCCACCGTGCGTCAAGCAGGCACGGTTAGTCAGCGTTCGATCTCGATCGACCTGATCGATGGCCATCGCCACGCCGAGGGTTCGGTGTCGCTGACCGGTGTGGTCGACACCGATCACCATCGGGTCACTCAATTGATTTCGGATCTACGTGAGCAGCGAGCGGTGCTGCCCGACGATCCGTACCTGTTTTACTCCACGGCGTCTGACTCGAGTGAGCGGCTCGTTGACGGCCAGGCGCCTTTGTCGGCAGATGCTATCGACGCGGTGATCAGCGGGGCAGACGGCAGCGACCTTGTTGGGATCTACGCCGCCGGTCGGTCGTTTCGTGGATTTGCTAGCTCGTTCGGTCAGCGCAACTGGTTTGCTGCTGGATCGTTCAACCTCGACTGGTCGCTCCACCACCACGCCGACAAGGCCACAAAGAACGCCTATGCCGGTCTGGCCTGGGATCCGGACGCGCTCGCTAGGAAGCTCGCATGGTCACGCCGAGAACTCGACGTGCTCGGTCGAGCGCCGCGCAATTTGCCACCAGGCGGCTATCGGTCCTACCTAAGCCCCGCAGCGCTGCGCGAGATCATGGACATGCTCTCGTGGGGCGGCTTCAGTCTTCGTTCGCACCGCACGAAGCAAACCCCGCTACTCCGTATGGTCACCGAGGGCGCTCGGCTGCACCCGTCGGTCAGTATCTCAGAGGACATTGCCGGTGGCGTCGCCCCCGATTTCCAGGCTGCGGGATTCACCCGGCCCGGTTCGGTCAGCCTCATCGATGGAGGCCAGTTTGCAGGACATCTGGTGTCGCCCCGCTCTGCTCAGGAGTATGGCGTGGAAACCAACGGTGCCGATGATCACGAGTTTCCTGCGGCTATCGCAATGGCCCCGGGCTTGCTGCCCACGGACGATGTTCTCCGCGAGCTTGGCACTGGGCTGTACATCGGCAACCTCTGGTATCTCAACTTCTCTGACCGCTCGGCGTGCCGAACTACCGGCATGACCCGCTTCGGCACGTTCTGGGTCGAAGGCGGCGAGATCGTGGCACCGATCGACGTCTTGCGTTTCGACGACACCGCCTTCCACTTGCTCGGCGACCGACTGGTGGGCCTCACGGACACGGCCGAGACCATTCTCGACCCATCGACGTACGAGCAGCGTTCGACCGAGAGCCTTCGGCTGCCGGGCGCTCTTGTTGAAGAGATGATCTTCACCCTGTAGATAGAGGCCTTTGTGTGTTCAGTGGTGGTAATGCTGATAGTTCTCGTCACATGACATTCGCATGTATTAACGGAACCGGGGTCTGCGTCACCGTGGACGGTCCTTGAACGGCTGGACTGTCGCAGTGCAGCCGAGAGAGACGATTGTTGAGATCGAACGCATCTGGACTGAGGATGCCCGCCAACTGGCAGACGCGGTCGCGAACCTCGATTCGAGCTGGGGTACCACGGTGTTCGATCTCGTAGATGGAGCCGCAGTTCTATGTGGGCCAGGTCTCTATGTGAACAGAGCGCTTGGACTCGGCCTCGAGAGCTACCCGAACGACGGTGACATCGATCTTCTTGAGTCGCGGTCGGCTGCGGTGGGCGTTCCTCCATGTGTTGAAGTCTGCGATGCGACACGGGCAGGCTTGGCTGAATTACTCATCCGGCGGGGCTATGTCGACCATGGCAAGACCACGGCCGTGGTTCACGACCTTTCGGAGGTGCGGGCCCGGGACCCGGCGGTGCTGGTCGAATACTGCGGCTTCGACGATCTCCTGGCCTGGCAGGAGACGGCAGCAGTTGGGTGGGATCACGACACCCACACCAGACGCCGGGCCAGCGATGTGTTCGCCGCGGCTGCTGTAAGAGTCGATGACCCCGGGCTGATGGTCGCCCGGTCGGCTGACGACGGGCGACTCCTCGGCTGTGCGACGCTCAAGATCGGCCAAGGTATGGCGACTCTCGGCGGCATGTCGACGCTTCCGGACGAGCGTGGAAGAGGGGTTCAAGCGGCATTGATCTGCCATCGCCTCCGTCAGGCGAAAGAGGCAGGCTGCCGCTACGCCGTTTCCAGCGCCACGCAGGGCAGCGCCTCAGTACGGAATCTGCTCCGCCAGGGCTTCCAGGTGTCCCACACGAAAACGGAGCTAACTCATTTCTGATCACTTGCACTGAACAGGTCAGCGGTAGTGGTCCGATAAGTTTGGGAGGGTCAGCTAGGCCTGGTCGCGGAGGATGTCGGCGACGCGGAACGCAAGATCGGTGGATTGGCGGCCGTTGAGACGCGGGTCGCACATGGTTTCGTAGGCCTGATCGAGAGCGTCCTCATCGAGGCCGTCGCCACCACCGACGCACTCGGTGACGGAGTCTCCGGTGAGTTCGACATGGATCCCACCGGCCCAGGTTTCCTCTTGGCGGTGGGCAGCGAAGAAGCCGCCGATTTCCTCAAGCACCTTGTCGAAGTGACGGGTTTTGTGACCGCCTTCAGCCGTGTAGGTGTTCCCGTGCATCGGATCACAGGCCCAGACGACGGGGTGACCGGAATCTCGGACTGCGGCGAGAAGCGGCGGGAGACCGGTCTGCACCTTTTCGGCACCCATGCGGGAGATGAGGGTGAGCCGACCGGGTACGCGGTCAGGGTTGAGTGCTTCGCACAGGGCGAGGACATCTTCGGGTGTGGCGGTCGGTCCGATCTTACATCCGAGCGGGTTGCCGACGCCTTGTAGAAATTTGACGTGGGCGCCGTCGAGTTGACGGGTCCGCTCACCGATCCAGAGCATGTGGGCGGAACAGTCGTACCAGCGTCCGGTGAGTGAATCTTGACGGGTGAGGGCCTCTTCGTAGCTAAGCAGAAGTGCCTCGTGGCTGGTGTAGAAGTCAACTTCGTGCAGCGCCGGTGTGGTTTGTGAGTTGACGCCAACGGCCGACATGAAGGTGAGAGCGCGATCGATCTCATCGGCCATTTGCATGTAGCGCTCGCCAGCGGGGGAGGAGGCCACGAACTCACGGTTCCAGATGGAGACCTGCGAGAGATCGGCGTAGCCGCCTCGAGTGAATGCCCGCAGAAGATTCAGCGTGGACGCGGCCCGATGGTATGCGGTGAGGAGACGTTGTGGATCGGGGCGGCGCTCGGCTTCGGTGAAACCAACATCATTGACGATCTGGCCCAGAAAGGATGGAAGTTCCGTATTGCCCTGTGTCTCGGTAGGCGACGAGCGAGGCTTGGCGAATTGTCCGGCGATGCGGCCGACCTTCACGACGGGGATACCGCCGGAGTAGGTGAGCACGATAGCCATCTGGAGGATCACACGCAGCTTGTCGCGGATCGAATCAGCAGAGCTGTCGAACGACTCGGCGCAGTCGCCGGCTTGCAGCAGGAAGGCGTCGCCGTCGGCCACGGACCCCAGTGACTCGGTGAGGCTGCGCGCCTCGCCAGCAAAAACCAACGGCGGCATGTCACCAAGCTGCTTGAGCGCCTGGTCAAGTCCGGCCTGATCAGGCCACGACGGCTGATGCTTGGCTTCGGCATTGCGCCATGAGCTGGGGGTCCAGGTTGAAGTCACGACCTAAGTCTGGAGCCTGTGGACAAGAGTGCCAACCGATTTACCAAACCGATCGTGAAGCTGCTGCCGCCGTGACAGACGAGCAAGACACGCTGGAGTCTGTCCCCGGGGTGTCTTGACGGGGCACAAAACGGCCGGAGCCCCCGCATGTGGCGAGGGCTCCGGGAGACGTTCTGTTGTGCGTGCGTTGGTTACGCAGCGTCCACGGTGTCAGCGATCGTGGCGGCGTGCTCACGAACGGAGTGAATGGCACGCTTCACGAGGCGACGGGCGGCCTCGGCGGTGACGCCAAGATCCTCGCCGACCTCACGGTACGAGCGCTTGCGGCCGTCGCCGAGACCAAAGCGTTGCTCAACGGCATGCTTGGCACGGGGATCGAGAATGTCGAGAAGGCCGGTGACCATCTCTTCCTCGGCTTTGGCCATGACCTCGACCTCGGGGCCAGGGTTGGAGTCGGGGAGGAGGTCGACGAGTTCGTTGGAGTCATCGTCGCCGATGGTGCGGTCAAGGCTGGTCGGTGTGGTGAGACGGTGCAGACGGGCATGCTCGTCGTCCAACTCGTCGCCGTCGCCGGAAACAGCACGGAGAGCCGCACGCAGCGAGGCAGAACGATCGCCGGGGAGACGAACGAGGCTGGCCTTCTGATCGAGGGCACGGCCGATCGCCTGACGAATCCAGAACGTGGCGTAGGTGGAGAACTTGAAGCCCTTGCGCCAGTCGAACTTGTCGACAGCGTGCTCCAGGCCAAGGTTGCCTTCCTGGATGAGGTCGAGCAGTTCCATGCCGGGGGGCAGCGGATAGCGGCGGGCGACGCTAACGACGAGGCGAAGGTT
>JABIQM010000232.1 GCA_018699415.1 Acidimicrobiaceae bacterium | reverse complement strand
CGATCTTCGTCCTGACGACCAAGACGCGGAGGTTGACCGACTCATCGCGCTCGGAGCATCTCGTCGTGATGTTGGACAGGGCGACGTCTCGTGGGTGGTGTTGGCCGATCCGGAGGGCAACGAGTTCTGTGTTCTGCAGAGCCGTCGAGCTACGACATAAGCACGCGGGAACGCTTGGGGCAGCGATGCAAAGGTGCCGTAGCCGGTGTGCACGAACACCCACCCGAGATCTGGCAATGAACTGTGAGGTCGGTCAGATGAGCTGGATCGGGCAAGCGGCGCCGTTCAAACCGTCGACGGCTGCGCCCAGTTTCCTGCCGAACACGCCGCCCCGAGTGATCGTGAGTTCGACCGCCAGCTTGAGGAGGTCCGGATCAAGCAACACCTCGTGCCCGTCGATGTGATGGACCGAGTAACCGTCGAGGCGCCGCCCCTTCGTCCTGGTATCAACTGATACCTCGAACTCGCGTTAACCCCTCATCCTGGACCGACGGCCCATATGTGCCGTTCTTGAGCGGGCTCGGACGGTTGGAAAGCGCGGTGTGGAGCGGGGACCGATGCCCGTGATTTCCGAGCCGGTGCTTGCGACGCGTCCGGGTCAGGGCTTTCGCCAGACGGATATGTGCGATGACGATTCGTCGGTGAAAGGGGATCGGTGCCAATCGGCCCAGCGTGCTTCGAGCGTCATTCCTGCGAGTTCGGCCATGAGGTCAAGTTCTGATGGCCAGACGTAGCGAAAGGCTGGAGAACTGGTTCGCACTTTGTCGCCATTGATGTGGAAGTGGTGCGAGACCGAGATCTGATTCACGAGGTCCACGTACTCTTCGAAGCCGAGGTGATTCGCTGACACATCGAACGGCACGATTGTTTCGCCCGGAGCGAGTCGGTGGAGTTGCGGCATCATGTTCTCGATCAAGAAACACCCGCCCGGCGCAAGGTGCGCTGCAGCATTTCGGAAACAATCCACCTGCTGTCGCTGGGTTCGCAGGTTCATGATCGTGTTGTAGACGAGATAGACGAGGGCAGCATCGTCGCAGACTTGTGTCTCGGTCATGTCGCCAAGCGTCACAGAAACGGCGCCCGCCGGGTCCTTCTTCCGGAGTTCCGCCAGCATCGGTTCCGAGAATTCGATTCCATGCACTTGCACACCCGCCGCAGCCAAAGGCAGCGCCACCCGTCCAGTGCCCACTGCGAACTCGACAGCCGAGCCATCTCCGACTAAGTCGTTGAGAACGGTGACGGTCGGGTCGAGAATCTCCGGGCTGTATAGCTCGTCATCTGGGTCGTCGTACTCGGCGGCGACCACAGGGTTGAGGTGCGGGTCAGGTAGGGCGAGATACTCCGATGCAGGCATGGCGTGAGCTTTGCACGGATCAAGACCAGCGGGCTGAGAGTTACCGCCGGACCCCGGGTATCTGGACCCGCCCATATCCGGCAATATCGAGCTGCTCTGGGAAGGCCTCAGATCGGCTGAATGGAGCAGGCCGCTCCGTTGAGGCCGTCGACTGCAGCCCCGAGTCAGCGGCCGCATACATCACCCGACACGATGGTCAACTCGACCGGAAGCTTCAGCAGGTCCGGATCGGGCACGCGCTATGTCCCCACGTGCGATCTGCAGGCCACGAGCGTAGGGATGCTCAGCGTCCCTGCGATTGACGAAGTTGTCGGGATGCGCGATCGTGCCATCCGCCCAACTGAGAGAGAATCGGTGTGTTGACGCCCGGGACGTACATGATTGATGTGGGCGACGTCGTGCTCTCCGTTGCGATCAGCGGCTCGGGGCCGCCATTGCTTCTCACTACTCCCGGGTGGGGGGTGAGCATCCACGCATACCAGCACTTGCGCCCTTTGCAGGAGCGCTTCACCGTCGTCTGGGCCGAAACGCGGGGAACAGGGAAATCCAGCGCGCCGGACAATGGCGACTACAAACTCACGTCATTCACCGCCGACGCGGAGGCACTCCGTGTGGCGCTCGGAGCCGAGCGGTGGTGGGTAGCAGGACACTCGACCGGCGGTGTTCTCGCTCAGCACTACCTGGCCCACCACACGGATCGGTGTCTCGGTGCAATCCTACTCTGCACCTATCTGCCACTCGAGCCGGGCCGCTTCGACGACGTCGTCGCCCGAGCCACAGCACGAGCAGGCGACCCAAGATGCGATCGCGCCATCGAGGCGTTCTCCACGCCAGTGGCAACCGACGACGAAGCAACGAAGAAGCTCGGCGAACTCCTACCCCTGTACTTTCACGACGTGGAAGCTGCGGACCGGTTCATGGCCGAGTGCGATGGACTGTCGTGTCGCGTCGCGGCGATGGTCGCGGAGGACGAGACCAATCTCGATCGGACCGCAGTCGAGATCTTGCCGGGCATCGATCTCCCGGTCGTGATCGTCGCCGCTTCGAATGACTTCGTGTGTTCAGCGCCATGGAACCAGCAGATCCACCAGCTCATCCCTGGTTCGAAGTTCGTGTTCATCGAGAATGCGGGGCACTTCCCGTGGTTCGAACAGCCCGGCCAGTTCTGGTCCGGGCTCGATGACGCCCTGCCGGCTCTTCAAGGGTGACCTGCCGGTATTGGCAGCGATGGTCCTCGGAAGTTCGATGGGGCGACCAGAGTCATGAACGAAGCTGGGCCGAACGAGATTCTCGTTATGTCAACTGTGGTCCAGACAATGGGAGCCGGCGCACGTCGATTCAGCCCCGTTGGAGTCCGAGAGTTGAGGGGCATCGATGAGCCAAGGGAACTGCATTCGCTGATCGACGACACAAGCATGTCTCAGTCCAAAGACCACCCATAACCGGCAATATGAAGCGCCTGTTCCCAGTGAGTCTCAGATCAACTGGATGGGACAGGCAGCACCGTTGAGGCCTTCGACAGCGGCACCGAGGCCGCGGCCGAACACACCGCCCGACACGATCGTCAACTCCACCGGAAGCTTCAACAGGTCCGGATCGAGCAACACCTCGTGCTCACCGACGCGCTGACGGGTGTAGCCGTCGAGACGACGACCCTTCGTTCTGGCATCGACCGATACCTCGAACTTCTTACCTCAACCGAACGGCTCAAGCAGATCAATGATGGCTGTCCCGCCCTTTCGGCGAATGTTGGCCGCTGCCTTCTCGGTCACATGAAGTTTCATAACGGGTTCAACCATCTCACGACACAGTCGATTCCCCAACCAGCAAGACTGACATGGTGCTGTGTCTGACTCCAGAAGCGCTGGTGCGACCAATGTGACACTGCCGAGTAGGGTCGGCGACCGTGAGCGCCCGCGAGAGAGCCGACAAAGACAGCGAGCGATTCGACGAGTGGATCCGTCATGCGAACGAAAGCGGCGAAGAACCAGCCATCCCGGCTGCCACCGTCGTGGTGTTGCGCGACACCGATGACGGCATGCAGACCCTGATGCTGAAGAAGAACTCCAAGATCGCTTTCGGTGGCATGTGGGTCTTTCCCGGCGGCAAGATCGATGCCAACGACTATGACGAAACCGGCGACCTCGTTGCTGCGGCACGCCGCGCCGCCGTGCGCGAAACCCACGAGGAAGCCCAACTTGACGTCGACGCCGAGTCACTGGTGATGATCGCCCATTGGATCCCACCATCGATTGCGCCGAAACGGTTCGCTACCTGGTTCTTCGCAGCTCCGGTCGACACCGACCACGCCGTGATCGACGACGGCGAGATCGTCGAAATGGAGTGGACCACGCCCTCCGCCTGCCTCGCTCGCCATCATGAGGGAGAAATCGAGATCGTTCCCCCCACATGGATCACGCTCCACACTCTTCGCAACTACACCACCGTGGCCGAAGCCCTCGAAGATCTTGCCTCCCGCCCCCCTCTTCACTATGCGACTCGGGTGACCAAGGGTGAACACGGCCGCGTGGTTATGTGGCAGGGCGACGCCGCCTACGAGTCCGGCGATGCAGCCGCCGAAGGCGGACGCCACCGACTTGAGATTCGGGAGTCCGGCTACGTCTACGATGACTCAGGAGCCCTATAGGTGACTGCTGAACTCCCTGGACTCACGGCGGCGGAGGTCGACGAACGCATCGCTGATGGGCGCATCAACAATGTGCCGGATGCTCCAGTTCGCACCCTTCCGCAGATCATGCGGGCCAATGTCTTCACACCGGTCAACGCGATCATCGGCACACTCTTCGTCTTGATCCTTGTGGCTGGCTTTCCAGCCGACGCACTCTTTGCCGGCGTGGTCGTCTCCAACAGCGTTATCGGGATCGCACAGGAAGTGAAGGCTCGACGCACGCTGAACACACTG
>JABIQM010000312.1 GCA_018699415.1 Acidimicrobiaceae bacterium | reverse complement strand
GGCGATGATTTCGGTGGCATCGAAGGGGATTCGGTCGTCGGCGGAGATGATCCCATAGATCTCTTCGGCTTCGTAGAGCGGCGCCTTGGCCTCCTGCCAATCGGCCCACGATTGACGGTCAGTGATGGCCCGCTGGTTCGTGGTCTCGCAGATCTCGCGGAGTTTGCCGTAAGCCTCGTGCTCGGTGGCAGCCATATAGTCACTCACACCTGAGACTCGAGTGTGCAGTTCGGCGCCGCCGAGGTCATCGGGCTCGATGATTTCGCCGAGCGCGGCTTTCACGATCGGGGGTCCGCCGAGAAAGATCCGGCCGATGCCCTCGACCATGATGACCTCATCGCTGAGGGCGGGAACGTAGGCACCCCCTGCCGTACATCCGCCGAGCACGACTGAGAGTTGGGGGAGGCCTTGGGCCGACAGGCGAGCTTGCCGGTAGAACGAGCCGCCGAAATGATCTTTGTCGGGGAAGATCTCGTCCTGGAGCGGAAGGAAGGCGCCGCCCGAGTCGACCAGATAGATGACGCCGAGGCCGTTCTCTTCGGCGATCTCCTGAGCGCGCACGTGCTTCTTGATCGCCATCGGGACGAGTGAGCCGCCCTTCAATGTGGCGTCGTTGGCGATGAAGACGTAGGGAGCGTTTTGTACGACGCCGATGCCGGTGACAATTCCCGCCCCGGGCACCTCGTCGTTGTATTGGCCGTGGCCGGCGAGGGTTGAAAATTCAAGGAACGGGGTGCCCTGGTCGGTGACCAAGTCGATGCGGTCGCGCGCCATTACTTTGCCCCGGGCGAGATGCCGCTCGATCGACCGCTCTCGCCCAGCGCCACCGTTGATAGCGAACTGCATTCGCTCCTTGAGTGTTGCCACGAGCGAGAGGTAGGCGGCGGCGTTCGCCGCGTATGGGGCGCTGCCGGTGTCGATTTGCGAGTCGATTGGCCTCATGCGGGAGCCTCCTGTGCGAGTCCGTCCCAGAACTGATTGGTGATGGCGATAGCGAGATCGTCGAGGTTTCCCCGGCCGGGATCGAACCATTCGACGCTTGCGTTCATGGATCCGAAGAGCAGAAGCCGATGTAGACCAAGTGGGGTCGACTCGGCGATCGCGCCCGAATGCGAAAGCTCACGCAGGAGGTCGGCCCACATGGCCTCGTACCCGTCACGGACAGGCACGATCGTGTGGCGAACCTCCGCGGGCGCGGTCCGAAAGGCTGTGACGTGGGCTGCCGTGTAGGGCCCGTTCTCGAAGAGCGCCGCCAGGTGGGCTCGGACATGTGCGGCGACCCGGTCGCGACCTGGAAGGGTTGATGACGCTGCGTTTGCCTCGCTGAACGCGGTCATCATCACCTCGATCCCGCGTTCGAAGACGGCGGAAAGGAGTTCGTTCTTTGACCCGAAGTGGTAGTAGAGCGACCCCGCTTTCATCCCCACGAGGTCAGCAATTTGGCGAAGCGATGCCCCATCGACGCCGCGTTCGATGAACAGCCCGGCGGCTACGTCCATGATTCGTTGCTTCCCCGCGAGAGGGGTGTCTGCCGGTGCCATACACAAAGCCTATCTAACGACCGTTAGGTTCGCAAGACGCTGAGCTTGCGTTTGAGTAGGCACCGGTCGGCTCTGCCGAGGTGGCATCGATTCGTCAGTCCCATTTGGTGTTTCTTTCTCGCAATTGACCCCCTGAGCAAAAGACCGTACATTTGGACGCTGTGATCTTTGAACAGCACTATCTCGACTGTTTGTCTCAGGCCTCCTATTTCATCGGCGATGAATCATCGGGCCGTGCGGTGGTCGTTGATCCCCGACGAGACGTTTCGCCGTACCTTGAGTCGGCGGCTGAGCACGACCTAACGATCGAGCTTGCAATCGAGACACATTTCCACGCCGACTTTCTGTCTGGACATCTGGAACTCGCTGCGGCCACCGGCGCTGCTATCGCCTACGGCTCTGTTGCAGAGACGGAGTTCGAGTCACGGCCTCTCGCCGACGGTCATCGCATCGAACTCGGAGAAGTCACACTCGAAATCCGGCACACTCCCGGCCACACCCCCGAATCGATCAGCATTGTCGTCTGGGAATCTGCCGATTCCCAGGAGCCGTACGGCGTGCTCACCGGCGACACCTTGTTCATCGGCGATGTTGGTCGCCCCGACCTGCTGTCCTCGAGGGGGGTCACGAGCGAAGAGCTCGCGTCGGATCTCTATGACTCCCTGCATGGTCGGCTGATGACCCTTCCCGACTCCACTCGTGTTTATCCGGGCCATGGTGCGGGCTCGTCTTGTGGCAAGAATCTGAGCAGCGAGACCTGGTCCACGGTCGGTGTTCAGCGCAGCGAGAACTACGCCGTTCAACCGATGAGTAAGGAAGTGTTCATTGCTGCGGTCACGGATGGGCAGACTGTTCCGCCCGCATACTTCGCATACGACGCCTCACTCAACCGAGAGAACCGAAAGATCCTCGACGAGTCAGCTCCGCCACCGGCCCTAGAGGTGGCTGATGTCATCCGTCACCAGCGGATGGGTGCCATTGTGCTTGACACCCGCGACGCGAATGAGTTTGCAGCCGGCCACCTGCTCGGTGCGATCAACATCGGTCTCGCTGGTCGGTACGCCGAGTTTGCCGGTGGCGTCATCCAGCCTGGCGCGGCCATCGTGTTGGTCACCGACGATGGTCTCGAGCTCGAAGCGAAGATTCGCCTCGCCCGAATCGGGTTCGACAACGTGGTCGGCTATCTCGTCAACCCGATGGCGGCGTTTGTCGACAACCCGACCGAGGTGAGCCGCGGCAGCCGCATCGACGTCGCTGGCCTCAGTGAGGCGATGGCCAACATCGACAATCTTCAACTCGTCGACGTGCGCCAGCCCGGTGAGACCGAGGCCGGGATCATTGAAGGAGCCCGAACGGTCCCCCTCACCCGACTGAACGAGCAGATCATGACGTTGGACGCATCGAAACCGACCATCGTCTACTGCGCTGGCGGCTTCCGGTCGTCGATTGCGGCATCCCACATGAAGGCGGCCGGCTTCAGCGACGTTTCTGATCTTCTTGGCGGCTACGGAGCCTGGGTCGCCGCAGTTTGAGGCCTAGTGCATCCAGGTATCCGAGGTCGGGCCGTTGGGAAACGGATCTACCGCCAAGCGAGGATCTCGGTGTTTGGTATCAAGAAGAACCCGCTCGGTTCCTGCTGCCAGACCCGCCACGCCTGGGAGATCTCGGCCAGGTCCGACTGTGTGGCGAGACCCATCTCAACGGCATGGCTGGCAAAATCTGACGCCACTGCCCGCTGGGCCCATGTGCCGGCCCAGAACGCCCGTTGCTCGGGCGTCGCGTAGGTCCAGACAGAGGCCCCCGGTTCGATCATCTCGAAGCCAGCGGCCATCGTCCAGCCGAGAAGGTGGCGACCGGCGTTGGGCTCGACATCCAGTTCGGCACCCATTTCCTGGTAGATCTTCATCCAGTTCGTTAGCGCGGGGCTCTCGGGTGCCCAGACCATCCCGCCGTAGTCCGCATCGCGAACGGCCAGCACCCCGCCGGGCCGCAGAACCCGATACATCTCCCGGAGGGCCACAATGGGGTGGCGCAGGTGCTGTAGGACTTGGTGAGCATGCACGATGTCGAACGAGGCGTCCTCATAGCGCAGGGCGTACGCATCACCGGTTTCAAAGGTCAGATTGTCGACCTCGCCAGGGACAGCCGCAGTGGCCCTGTCCACGACCGCTTTCACCGGGTCGATGCCGATCACGGTCCCCGGTATCACCCGTTCGGCGAGATCGATTGTGATTGAGCCGGGCCCACTGCCGACGTCGAGGACCCGGGTGCCGGACACCAGGTAAGGAATGAGGTAGGCAGCGGAGTTCTCCACCGTTCGAACACCGTGGGATCGCAGAACCGACTCATGATGACCATGGGCGTAGTCGTCGGGTGGCTTGTTTTCTTGCACCTCGGACCCTTTCTGTGCACACTTGAGCGATGTTTGACAGCTTGCCCGAACGCCTCGAGTGGTACTACGGCGGTCCGGTCCTCGGCTTACTCATCGTAGGACTATTCGTGATCGCTAACCAGCCACTTGGTGCTAGTGGCGCATACGTTCAGACCGCGGGTCTGATCCGTCGCCGCGAAGGCATCGTGACCTGGCGCGTCTGGTACTTCGTTGGAATGTTTCTTGGGGGTGTTCTCGTCACCCAGGTCCTGCGCGATGGTGCCGAGATCCGGTCGGGATATGACTCCCTCCGCAACGTTTTTCCACTTGTTCTGGTGATCCCCATGGTGTTCGCCGGGGCAACATTGCTCGGTTACGGGGCCGCCATGGCCGGCGGCTGCACCTCCGGTCACGGCATCTGTGGCACGGCCCAGCGAAGCCCGGCCAGCGCCGCCGTCACCGCCTCGTTCATGGCGACGGCGATTGCCACTACGTTCGTTCTGCGTCTGCTGACGGGTGGTGACCTGTGAAGCTCAATCTGGTCGGCCTGATCTTCGGCGCTGCCTTTGGCGGGGTAGTCGCCGCTTCCAACCTGCACGAATACGACACCATCCATGCCATGCTGCGCCTCGATGAGTTCGATGTGTTCTTCCTCATGGCGTCGTCGATCGCCGTCTCGTTGCCGCTTCTATGGTTGCTTGAGAGGAAGGGTGTGAACACTCCGTTGGGTGGCCGGCTCGCGCTTTCTCGTTCGATGCCGGAGAAGCACCACTGGCAGGGCGGAGTCGTGTTCGGTGTCGGCTGGGCAATCGCGGGCACATGTCCGGCGCCGGCACTCGTGATGTTGTCGTCGGGCGCTCTGTTGAGCCTGGTTGCCATTCCCGGCATCTTCGTCGGGCTGCGTCTTCGCGAGCGTCAGACCGATGGGTCGCTGGTTGCCGGTGACGGCGAGCATCGAGAGACCGTGTCAGTCTGATCGGGTGACTCAACCCATCACCATCACGCTCGCGGGCTGGACCGGTCCGTGGCCCGATGACGACAAGGACGCTAATTTCAAGGCTGAGATAGCGGCACACGCGAATCTTGACCCCTTGTCGACCATCGGAAACCTGAGCAGCAGCATTGACGTGCCGGTCGGCTCGCTCGTCCACTACGTCCTGTGTCGCTGGGCCAGCGAGGGGAGTAGTGGGCTTCTAGAACTCGGCCCCCGGATGGCCCGCCGACTGCGGGAGCCGTTTCGTGCGGCGGAGCAAGACAATACCGACGAGGCCCGCCTCGCGGCGTATGAGCAGGTGCGGCAGATGATCGAGTGGCTCAACGTTCCCCTCGACAATCCCGACGCATACCCGGGCTAGAAGTCGTCGGGGGAGATCGGCGACTGGGCAGTGAGCCCGCCGTCGATCGTGTAGCAGGACCCACTGACAAAGCTCGACTCCGGAGAAGCCAGATATACGGCAAGCCCGGCAATGTCGTCGGGCGTCCCCATCCGCCCTCCCGGGTGCCGTCGTTCCGCCGCAGCACGTGCTGCGGCAGGGTTCCCGGCCTGCTCGAACGCGGCATCAGCAAGAGCGGTGAGAATCCAGCCAGGGCTGATCGCATTACAGCGGATTCCATCGCGCCCATGGTCGGTGGCGATTGCCCGGGTCAGGGCGTGAACCGCACCTTTGCTGGCGTTATAGACGGCCATGCCATGATCGGCGTTGTTGCCCGCCACCGAACCGATATTGATGATCGAGCCGTCCGATGGCTGGGCCTGCATCTGTCGCACCGCCGCCCGACAACAATTGAAAACACCACGCACGTTCACGTCCATTACGAGGTCGTAGTCCTCGTCGGTGGTTTCGGTGATCGTCTTCTCGATTTGAACGCCAGCGTTGTTGACGATCACGTCGAGGGTCTCACCGGCTGCGGCGATCAACTCGTTGCATGACGTTGCTGAGGTGACGTCGGTCTCGATCCAGGTGATGCCCTCAACGGCAGGCTCTCGGCGACTGGCGGCGAAGACTGTGGCGCCTTCGGCGACGAATCGACGCGCGAGAGCCTCGCCGATCCCGGAGCTTGCTCCGGTGACGATCGTGGTCAGGCCGACGAGGCGACTCATATCAGCGTCCCAGGGCGATGGATTCACATAGGGCAAGCCCGCGCTCAAGGGACTCATAGTTGCCCCAGCGGGTCCAGTTCAGCCAAAGGCCGTTTTGGAGAGCGATCACGTCGGTCGTCCGTTGCCGCACGATCTCTTCGGGCAGTGATGTGTCAGAGCGTCGAATCGCGTCTCGTAGCACCTCGGCGTGACGCTCGTAGAGGTCCTGCTCCGCGAGTGCGACGTCTTCGTTGGTGCGGGCCACGGCCCACATGGCGAGCCAGATCTGGAGATGGTCAACATCGCTTAACTCGTCGTCGAAGAAGGACCGAAGCCCGGCTTGGATTCGAGCCTGCGGGTCGTCGCCGGCCGCATCGAGCAGTTCTTGGGTGATCTCCATGAGGCGCGACGCCGCTCGCTGGAAGGCCGAGACGATCAGGTTTTCCTTGCCTTCAAAGTGGTAGCCGAGGAGCCCGAGCGATACTTCTGCCTCTTCGGCGACCGCCCGCATACTTGTTTCTTCTAGGCCGTCGCGGACGATGATCTGCATTGCTGCGTCAAGGATTTGCTCCTGGGTCTCAGTGAACGCCACGTTGGTCAGTGTGGCACACGTCGTTGACGTGGCACGATGCGACCGTGTATGAGCATCCATATCCTTCGCCGGAACTCGCGGCCGCATATCCGTTTCGCGAACTCGATTTCGTCCGCCACTCCGAGGATGAGATGCGTCGCCGCAGCGACGAGTTCCATCGCCTCATGGTCGAACGACGTAGCCCCCGTCTCTTTGCTCCTGATCCGGTGCCCCGCGACCTGATCGAGAGAGCGATCGCAACTGCGGCAACGGCGCCGTCGGGGGCGCACAAGCAACCGTGGCGCTTCGTGATGACCGCGGATCCCGACGTGAAGCGAGCGATCCGCGAGGCGGCCGAGGAGGAGGAACGCGTCAACTATCTCGAGAACCGCATGAACGAGGAATGGCAGGAGGCGCTCGCTCCGATCGGTACTGATCATCACAAAGAGTTCCTTGAGATTGCGCCATGGATCGTGGTGCTCTTCGAGGAGCGTTACGAGGTGCGTCCCGATGGCCAGCGCCGAAAGAACTACTACGTCAAGGAGTCGGTAGGAATCGCGGCGGGGATGTTCGTCACAGCCCTCCACAACATGGGCCTGGGCACCCTCACTCATACCCCGAGTCCGATGGCGTTCCTGACCCGTGTGCTCGGTCGCCCCGCCAACGAGCGGCCCTTCGTGATGTTCCCGATTGGCTATCCACTGCCCGGCGTTCAGGTCCCCGATTTCGAACGCAAGCCGCTTGATGCGGTGCGGGTGGAGGTATGACCGACGGCTTCTGGGAGGTCGAGGCCCTCACCGACTCGAACCACCAAGCGACTAGGTGAAGCCGATGATGCCGCTCGAAGGGAACAGCGACCACATCGGGACCATGTATGCCGGAGCTATTCGGGGGTCGGTGTGTGATTGAAGCGCCGGTGGTCGTCGAGTCGGCTGGGCCCGCCGAGCGCGTCGATCAGGGCTGCCTGACTGGCGAACGCGGCGGCGTTGGCGGCGTCGGGATCGACGATTGAGTGCAGCGCGTCGAGGCATTCCCGTCGAACTGCTGAATGGTCAGCTGACGTACCGAGATCGATTAGCTCGTCAGGATCGGCCTCGAGGTCATAGAGTTCTGGGTCGTAACCGACGTGGTGGATGTATTTCCACATACGTACTTGGACCGCGAAGCTTGCGGTGATCGATCCGCCATCGTGATACTCGCTGAACCCGATACGGCCGGTGTCGCCGTCGAGAAGCTCGAGCAGGGATGTGCCCGGCCCGTCATCGTAGTGACCCGGGTCCATTACGGCGCACACCGTGGGATGAATGTCGATCTGGTTGACCGGCGTGTCCACGACACGACCGACAGGGACATCGGGTCCGGCGATGATCATGGGAACCCGGACCGAATCCTCGTACATGAACGATTTGCCCCACAGTCCACGGTTGCCGTGGAGGTCGCCGTGGTCGGAGGTGTAGATCACGAGGGTGTCGTCGGTTGTGCCGGCTTCATCGAGAGCCCCGAGGATGCGGCCGACGTTGTGATCGAGCCAGGTGCAGAGGCCAAAGTAGGCGCGACGTGCGAGGTCCGCCGTCACCGCGTCCATCGTTTTGTGGTAGCTGAAGAAGTCGACCATGGCTTCCACCGCCGGGTGGGTGATCGCTTGGGGCAAAATATCGAGGGCGATCCCCGGCGTGTCGTTGGCCAGGTCGCCGTAGGGGGCGAAGTACTCCTCCTCCACGGTCAGCGGATAGTGGGGGGCAACGAGGGAGACGAACGCGGCGAACGGCCGATCTTCAGCGGCGTGCTCGCTGAGCCATTCGACAGTTCGATCGGTGATGCGCTGGTCGTACTCGGTGTACGAACTGGACCCGACCCCAGCCTCTGCGCCCAACTCCGCTGCTTCGGGGTAGGGCGGAAGCGGGTTTCGCATCAGACCCTGGACCCACCCCAGGCCACCGCTCACGTGGAGTGGAAGTAGCGACTCGGTGAAGCCGAAGTCGTCAGCGGATGAGCGAAAGTGAAGTTTTCCGATCGACACTGAATGGGCGCCGGCGTCTCGGGCCACGTGGGCCCAGCCCCGAACAGTGCCTGTGTAGGGCTGTGCACTATCCCAGGCGGCGAGTTGGTGAACCCACCGACCGGTGGCAAGAGAGGCGCGGGTGGGGACGCAGATCGGGGAGGCTGCCCACGCTCGATCGAAGCGGGTGCCCCGGGCCGCGAGCGCATCAAGATTTGGTGTCTGGATAACGGAATGCCCCGCAGCGCCAAGGCAGCGGAAGCTGTGTTCGTCAGAACAGATGACGAGAACGTTCATGGCCCGACCATAGGCGCTCAATGAATACTGGACGAATGTTCAGTTCACTCCTAGTCTGCGCTGATGCCAGAACGCTCCGCGACGATGGTGCCGCCTGAGTTTGATCTCAACGCCATGCGACGGGGCCGCCTTGCAGGCTTGCGGGCGACGATGGTCGCTGACGGTCTCGACCTCGTGGTGCTGAGCAATCCGCTGAGCATTCGGTACGCCACCGACTATCGGGGCTATGCCGCGTTTCAGGCGCACATACCCACGACGTACGCACTGATTGCGGTTGATGGGCCGGTCGTCGTGCACGGCGCCTACGCCGATGACCTCGGTCTCATCGACATCGCACTTCCTGCGAACTCCGCCACAGCATTCGACGCGGGCATGGACCTGTCCAACGCCGCCGATCGGCAGGTGGCCGACGTTCTCCGCTTTCGTGACGAACTGGGCCTCGGTATCGCCGCCTCTATCGGAATCGAGCGGGCCACGCCGTCTCTGCACCGGGCGTACACCGATGAGGGAATCACGCTCATTGATGCCGAACCGACCATTGAGTTGGCTCGTAGCCGCAAGAGCGAACTGGAGATGGTGGCGCTGCGCTATTCGATCGATGTGGCCGAGTACGGCATGCGGCAGATGGAGGAGGCGCTCGAACCGGGCATCACCGAGAATCAGTTGTGGGCGATCCTGCATGCCACCAACATCGCGCACAACGGCGACTGGATCGACGGACGCATGCTCGCCTCCGGGCCCCGATCGAATCCCTGGTATCAGGAAGCCAGCGGCCGAGTGATCGAGTCCGGCGACGTCGTGCCGTTCGACTCTGACATGATCGGCCCGTTCGGCTATTGCGCCGATATCTCTCGAACGTTTTTGTGTGGCGATCAGGCTCCGACCGGAGAGCAGTTGGACCTGTACAAGCGCTCGCTCGACGAGATCTGGCACAACACCGAACTTCTTCGAGTCGGGGCATCGTTTGAGGAACTGTCGCATTCGGTTATGCGCCAACCCGAAGAGATCAACGTCAATCGCTATGCTTGCGCATTCCATGGCGTTGGACTGTCTGACGAGTATCCCAAGATTCCGTACACCGATGACTGGGACCGACTCGGCTACGACGGCGAGATCGAGGATGGTCTCGTGCTGTCGGTCGAGAGCTATGTCGGCCCGCTCGGTGGCTCGGTCGGGATCAAGCTGGAGCAGATGGTGCAGGTCACCTCAGCGGGCATCGTCGGGTTGTCGACATATCCGTTCTGGGACCTCTAGTTGGCACCAGTCGAGATCACCTCGCGGGTCGCCACGGTCGGCATCATTGTTGTTTCCATCATGATGGGCACAGTTCCGATCTTTGCCCGTGAACTCACCGACGGCGGTATGGCACCGGTTGCGGTGGTCTTCTATCGCAACATGGCCGGTTTTTTGGTCCTGGGGGTCTTCCTTCGGGTCACACGCGAGAAGCGCCGTGCGTTCGCCTGGGGGCTTGTAATGGGTGTAGCGATGGGTCTGGGCTGGACCAGCTATGTCGAAGCGCTCGAATTGGTCCCCGTTGCCACCGCCGCCGTGCTCTACATGAGTTATCCGATCTTTGCGATTGTCTTCGCCTGGGTCCTCTTTCGAGATACCCCGCACCCGCGCGCGTTGTGGGGAGCGCTGGTGGTGATCGCCGCGGCAGTGCTTGCCCTTGGCCCCGAACTCGATGGAGCCCACAAGAACAAGCTGCTCATCATGATTGCGGCGCCCGTCAGTTTTGGGTTCGCGGTCGCGGTGGTCACGAATCGCCTCGGGAGCCTGAAGGCATCAGAGAGAGTGGTCGCGCTCTCAATCGGCTCGATGGTTGGTCTGGGGCCCCTGATGCTAAGCCTTCCTTCGAACGAGATGATCCCCGGTGACGTGCGGGCCTGGTTCCTGGTCGCCGGCATCGGTGTCACCACTGGGGTAGTCCCGCAGTTCATTTATTCGTTGGTCGCTCCGGCCGTTGGCGCCGCTCGCGCCGCTCTGGCGGGAGCGATCGAGCTTCCGACGATGTTCGTTGTGGGTTGGCTGGTATTCGAAGAACCATTCACCGCGGCCCGGGTGGTTGCCGGCGTGCTCGTGATGTGCGTAATCGCCTTCGTCCCATCCCGGCCATCGCCGGCCACTGCCGCAGTCCGTCGTCACCGACGGCTGGTACCCGGCAGGTTCCATTGATCGGCCAGACTGGCAACATGGATGTAGATGTTGTTGTTGTTGGCCGAGGAATGATTGGTGGTGCGGCAGGCCGTCATCTTGCCGAGCAGGGCCGTTCTGTCGCCCTCATTGGGCCGGGAGACCAGTACTCGAGTCATGGAGACGCCGGACGAATCACCCGCATCGTTGGGCGCACCGGTGTATGGACCGAACTGGCGGCCAAGGCGATCGGACGGTATGGCGACATTGCGGAACGTTCGGGCATTGACTTCCATGTGCCGTGCGGCTTTCTGGCCGCCTACTGCGACGCAGCCGATTGGGCTGAACGGGCGGTGGTGTACGGGAGCGATGCTCAATTGGTGGACAGAGCGTGGGTCCGTGAAACCATGGGGATCAATATCTCCAATGATCTCGACCTGGTCTTCGAGGGCGCACCGGGAGGGTATATACGGCCGCGCCGGCTTGTCGCAGCCCAGTCGCGTCTCGCTGAGGCTGCCGGCGCCACAGTGATCAACGCAGAGGTGGATTCGCTACGAGGTGCGGCCGGTGGCTTCGAGGTCAGCGGCAGCTTCGGAACAATCTCCGCGCGACAAGTGCTACTTGCCACAGGTGCCTTCGCCGGCGATCTCGCAGCTGTGCAGTTGGCCGTCGAGCGCCGCCCGAGAACCATAGTCATGGCCGAGTGGGAGGGATTCGGCGATGGTCGTGAGGTCCCGAGCCTGGTCTGTGATCAGCCATACGACGAACGTGTTGAGGAGATTTACTGGAACCCTCCGACTGAGTATCCCGACGGTGTTCGCCGCATAAAGATCGGTGGCAATCTCGCGACGTTCGTACCTCTTGAGCAGGACCAACTCGTGGACTGGTTCCACAGCGACGGTAATCCCGACGAGGTCGACAGTCTGTCTGTGAACCTTCGAGCCCTCCTACCCGAAGCCGACTTTGGTCCGTTGACGTCGAAGCCGTGTGTGGTCACCGGCACGGTCACGGGCTACCCGTACATCGGTTGGATTGACGAGGGGATCGCAGTCGCACGAGGCGGGAACGGTTCGTCAGCGAAGTCGAGCGACGAGGTGGGCCGCATCGCGGCGGGCCTGTTCAGCGAAGCGGGCTGGGACTCGTCGATCGATCAGTCCATCTTCACCCCAGTGCACGTGTAGTCAAACGACCAGCGCACATTGAGGTCCAGCGAGTCCGGTTGGCTGGAAGTCGTGGCTCGGGAAATATCGCATGTCCGAATCTGTCCGAAGGGATCGGGCATACTGCTCGTATGGCCGTTTCTGCAGTCGCTACCACCGGCATCTATTGTCGGCCTGGGTGCACGGCTCGGCCCGATCCGCGCAACGTTGTGGCCTACACCGCGCCGGTTGCTGCGGAGGCTGCCGGCTATCGGGCGTGTCTTCGGTGTCGACCGGATCGTCATCTTCGTTCGGTCGAGTTCAGCCATGCGCCGCAACCGGTTGCGGCCGCTGTCCAACTGATCTCCGATGGGTTCCTCGACCGCTTCGATGAAGGTGCCCTTGCTGATCGTGTCGGCTACTCCACTCGCCAGCTTCGGCGCCTCTTTGACGAGCACATCGGTGCGACCCCCGACTTTGTCGCTCGTTCCCGGCGGGCCCATTTCGCCCGTCGCCTACTCGATGAGTCGGATCTCTCGATGAATGTCATCGCCGGCGCTAGCGGGTTCGGCAGTGTTCGACAGATGAACAGAGTCGTGGAGCAGATCTTCCGCTTCTCGCCTCGCGACCTTCGGGCCAAGCGTGGCCGCCGTGATTGTCTTCCTGCCGATGGTGGACTCCGTCTGCGTTTGCCGTTCGTCGGACCTCTTGATCTCGCTATGATCCGATCTCACCTCGGTCCACGGATAACCGCGGGAGTGGAGTCGCTTGTCGCTGATGACGACGGCAACACGACCTATCGTCGGGCTATGGCGATCTGTGGCCACCCGGGGGTGGTCGAGCTCGATCTCACGGCCCCCGATGATCGTCAGGCCGACCACCTGAGGCTCACGGCACATCTGCCGACGTATGAGTCGATCGTCGATGAGGTAGCCCGGGTGCGTCGCTTCTTCGGGCTCGATGACGACGTGAAGGCGGCTAACGAACATCTTGCTGGTGATCCGCTGCTTGGCTCGCTCGTGGCCGCGCGCCCAGGTCTTCGAGTTGTCGGTGGCTGGGATCGATTCGAGACCGTTGTACGCATAATTGTCGGCCAGCAGGTGAGTGTTGCTGGGGCCTCTACCGTCACCGCTCGCCTCGCCGAGCGCTACGGGATGCGGTTCGTCGCCCCGGCGCTGGGCCTTACGCATCAGTTCCCTGATCCGTTGGCCTTGGTCGGTCTCGGCGATGACTGTCAGGCGGCAATGCCGCGCCGCCGCGCTGGCACTATTGCTGCGGTCGCTCAAGCGGTAGCCGATGGAGAACTTGACCTCCACGATTCGGACCCTGAACGCTTCCGGGCGGACCTTTTGGCCCTCCCGGGGATTGGCGCGTGGACGGCCGATGTCGTGGCCATGCGCGCCCATCGAGATCCTGACGCCTTTCCGGCCGGCGATCTCGGCATTCGCCAGGCCGTCGCCAGGCTCACCGGAGCCGACGAACTCCCATCCATCGCCGACCTCGCAGCGCGGGCTGAAGACTGGCGTCCGTTTCGTGCCCATGCCGCCCAGCATCTCTGGGCCAGCCTTTCCGCACCTGTAGGAGACTACTAATGGTCAATCGCCAATCCTTTTTTGACACCCCCATTGGCACGCTGACACTCATCGCCTCCGACGATGGCGTGTCCCGTGTGCTCTTCGACGGCCAGACTCCAGGCCAGGTTGGTCTCGCCGATGACCTGCCCGTTATCGATAATGACCCCGTGCTCTTGGTAGCAGAGGCCCAGATCCACGAGTACTTCGCTGGCGATCGCAAGGACTTCGATCTTCCGCTTGATCTCCACGGCACCGAGTTTCAGGTCGAAGCGTGGCGATCCCTGGCCTCGGTTCCCTACGGCGAAACCACGAGTTATGGCGAGCAGGCCGAACGCATTGGTCGTCCGGGAGCGTTTCGAGCGGTGGGTGCGGCCAATGGCAAGAACCCCGTCCCGATCATCTTGCCGTGTCACCGAATCGTGGGGGCGAACGGGTCACTCACCGGATTTGCGGGTGGCCTCGAACTCAAACAATGGCTTCTCTCGATGGAGCAGACTCAGCAGTCCTTTCCTGGGGTCTGAATCGACGCCTAGTCTGACGCGATGGCACTGATCTTCGACGAGTACCCCGATATCTCGTACTCCTCTGACCTTCCGTCGTTTGACGACCCCGAGGAGATGCGACAGCACCGCAAGTGGGAGGTGGCCATTGGATATCGAATCTTTTCGAAGCTGAGGTGGGGTCAACTCGGCGACGGTCACATCTCGGCCCGCGATCCGATTCTCACCGACCACTTCTGGGTGCTGGGCTACGGGATTCCGTTCTGGGCGGCCACCGTCGACAAGCTGATACTGGTTGGCCCGGATGGCCGGATTGCCGCCGGCCCGGACACCAATGGTGTGAACACCGCCGGCTACAACATTCACTCGCCGATCCTCGCGGCGCGGCCTGACCTTGTGTCAGCAGCGCATACTCATACGCAGTTCGGTACGCCCTGGTCGGCGAACGTGAAGCCGTTTGAGCCGCTCTCGCAGGAGTCCTGCTCGTTTGTCTTCGATCAGTCGATCTACATGGGTGAGGATCTTGAGGTCATCTCTGTACAAGGCGGTGAACGGATCGCCAAGGCGATGGGTGACACGAAGCTCTGCATCCTTCGTAACCACGGCCTGCTTACCGGTGGTCGTTCCCCGGGTGAGGCTGTCGGATGGTTCGTTATGGCCGAACGAGTGGCCGAAGTGCACGTCAAGGCCCCTGATGCCGTTCCGATCAGTGTGGAAGCGGCCAAACAGGTCGCTCACGACATGTCGAGCCCGGCGATGGCCTGGAAAGTGTTTCAGTGGCTCGCCCGGGATCTGGTACCTGACCCGGCTGTGGTTCTCTCGTGAGTCGCCCATAGACGAGAGATTGACCGTGCCAGAGGAAGTGGGCATCCCCGATCGAGTCCTGTGCGAGTTATCCCTAATAAGGTGAAAGTTTCACCCTTCAGAGTGGACATGTTGCGCGGTTCTGTGTTTCACTAGCGGAGGCGATCGTTCACTTGTATTGTCGAGAGCCACATCCAGCTTGAGGCTGGGTGTCTACGTTCTATACATTCTTGGGGGACAAATGAGCGACATCGAAGAGTTCATCAGCGCTGACGGCCGCGAGGCCGAAGTAATGGCGATCGAGAAACAAATCAAGGATGAAGGGATCCAGTACCTCTACTGTCAGTTCATTTCAGTAACGGGTCGGATTATGGGCAAGGGCATCCCGGCCAAGCACTTCGGGACGATCGCCCGCAAGGGTTTCCAGTTGGTGTACGGCTCGACTGCCAATCTCTTCGTTGACCGTCACGGTGATTACATCGGCTACGGGGCAGAATCCAAAGAACTCGTCGGTGTCGCAGAAACTGACACCTTCATGAAGCTCCCATGGGACTCCAAGACGGCTCGTGTCTTCTGCACGCTATTTCGCGGTCGGGAAGAGAAAGTAGACGGCGGTGCGTTCCTCTCGTCGGACTGTCGTGGCAATTTGCAGCGGATCCACGCTGAGTTCGAAGCCAAGCACGGGCTCCATCTCCGAGCTGGTTGTGAACCTGAGATGATGTGGCTCAAGGCTGATGCTGACGGCAAACCGACCGTTGAAGGGCTCACCAAGCCGAACTGCTACCACATTGACCAGTTTGCCGAGCTTCAACCGCTCATCCATCGTGTTGTCGAATACGGCGAAGCCATGGGCCTCGACATGATCCAGGGCGACCATGAGGACGCACCAGGTCAGCTCGAGCTCAACTTCAACTTCGACCGGGCAGAACTCACCGCTGACCGTCTTTCGACCTATCGTCAGATCTGCAAGCAGGTCGGCCGTGAGCTCGGTGCCTTCCCATGCTTCATGCCGAAGCCGTTCATGGGCGTGTCCGCGAACGGTTGTCACCACAACATCTCGTTGTGGGACGGCGACGACAACAACAAGTTCATGCCCGAAGGTGATGATCCGCAGATCCCGGGCCCAATCGGCATGATGGCGATTGGTGGCATCATCGAGCATCTCCAGGCCCTCACGTGCCTCGGCTCGCCCACCGTCAACTCCTATCGCCGTCTGTGGGACACGGGCTTCTGGGCGCCGGTCTTTGCCGACTGGGGATTCCAGAACCGCACCACGGCATTGCGGATTTCGGCTCCTGGCCGCTTCGAGTACCGCTCGGTGGACTCTGCAGTTAACCCGTACCTTTCAATGGCTGGCCTCATCAAGGCCATGGACCATGGTCTCGATGCCCAACTCGATCCTGGACCCCCTGAAGAACGCAACATCTACGAGGCCATGGAAGCGGGCAAAGACGTCAAGAAGATTCCGATGAATCTCGGTGAGGCGCTCGACGCGCTTCGTGCCGATGATGTCATCAAATCGGCTCTCCCCGGAGATATGTTCCGTGTCTTTGAGCACTACAAGCGTGATGAGTGGGAACGATTCATGGCGACGGTGACCGATTGGGATGTCGACGAATACCTCGACATCCTCCCGTAAGTAGTTCGTCTACACCCCAACGACCGAATAAGGAGACACGACATATGTGTGGCATTGCCGGCATTATCCATCGTGATGGCACCGCGGATATTGGCGCGGAGCTGACCAAGATGCTCCAATCAATGAAGCACCGCGGGCCCGATTCCACCGGGTATGCGCTCTATGGGCCGTCCGACGACATGATCGTTATCCGGTTTGTACTCGCCGAACCTGGTGAGGCGGGGAGCATGCATATGGAAGAGCGCCTCGAGCGGAATCGACAAGAAGTCGAGTCGCGCCTCGCCAAGATTGGCGCTGATGTGGCGACGATGCAGAGCGAAACTGGCTATGCCTTCCGCGCCACGGTGCGTTATTCAGGTGAACTCAAGCCATTGGCTGACTATCTCGAGGACGTTCCGGGCTGCGAGGTTCTCTCGCTTGGTAACTCCCTTGAGATCGTAAAGGATCTCGGCGACGCCGAAACCGTTGACGGCCAGTACAACCTCGGCGCGTTTACCGGCACTCACGGCATCGGCCACGTTCGTATGGCCACCGAGTCTGACGTTGACCTGGCGAGTGCACACCCCTACTGGGCGTACCCCTTTGCCGACGTCGCCGTGGTTCACAACGGCCAACTGACCAACTACCACTACTGGCGCCGCCGCCTTGAGCGTGCGGGCCATCGATTCCAGTCAGAGTGTGATTCGGAGATCATCGCGGTGTATCTCGCCGAGAAGTTGCAGAGTGGGGTTGAACTCGAAACAGCCATGAAGGAGAGTCTCGACGATTTCGACGGGGTCTTTACCTATGTCTGTGTGACCGGCAACCAACTCGGTTTCTGTAAGGATGAGATGGCTGCGAAGCCCCTCGTATTGTTCGAAAGCGACGAGATGGTTGTGGTTGCCACTGAAGAAATTGCGATTCGTGCCCTTGTCGGGCGTGAGGTCGACACCCGTGATCCCTACGAGCGCGAAGTAAAGGTATGGCAGGTATGAGCGCAGGTTCGAAATCTGGCATTAGCTATGACGCCCGAGGTCTCGCGGAACCCGATGCCGTAGCACCGATGACCGCAGAGGTCGATGGTGACTCGGCACGCCTTGATGCCACCGATTTGACGACTCGGCAGTTCAATTTGGAGCTTCGCCGTCTCATCTATGTCGAAAACATTCACAACGTCACCGTCGCCAATCCTGGGTCGAAGCACTCGCTTGGAGTCGGCATACTCAAGCGTTGCAACATCACCTTCGAAGGATCGCCGGGCTGGTTCGCTTGTGGCCTGATCGACGGGCCGATTGTGAAGATCGACGGCCGAGTCGGGTGGTCGTGTGCGGAAAATATGATGTCTGGCGCGGTCGTCGTCGAACGCGGTGCAGGCTCGCTTACTGGTGCGGCATTGCGTGGTGGTGACCTGGTCTTCAAGGGTGATGTTGGTGCTCGCACCGGCATTGACCAGAAGGGCGGAACCATCATCGTTCAAGGCAATGTGGGTATCAACACGGGCTTCATGATGCAGCGAGGTCGCCAGATCATCTGTGGTGATGCTGGCCACAACATGGGCGATTCCATGTATGACGGCGCCATCTATGTGGGTGGAAAGATTGCGTCACTCGGTGTCGACTGTGTGCCTGGCGATTGGACCGATGCTGATACTGAGTTCATCAATCGCAAGTTCGCGTTGTATGACCTTGGTACGCCACCACCGTTCGAAAAGTTCGTTTGCGGCAAGCAACTCCACAATTATGACGCGCTTGAACCGTCCGAGAAGAAGCTCGTCATCTGAGGGGGATGGATTCATGAGTCAAGCAAAGAACGCACAAACCCAAGCCGAGCAAGATGCAGTCTTGGTCAATGCCAAGACCGATAATCTCGGTCAGAGCCAAATCTTCACGCCGACGGTCATCAACGATATTCACGTAAAGGCTGAACTCGGCCGATACCGGATGCGCGGCTTTTCGATGTTCAAGAAGATCCCACACTGGGATGAACTTGTCTTCCTGCCAGGCACCCTCACACGCTTTGTGATCGAGGGCTATCGCGAGAAGTGCGATACCAAGACGGTCATCGGTGGCCGGTTCGCGAAGAAGCCACTCGAACTCGACATTCCGGTGTACATCACGGGGATGAGCTTCGGTGCGTTGTCAATTGAAGCCAAAATGGCATTGGCCAAGGGTGCGTCAATGGCGGGCTCGGCGACGTGTTCCGGTGAAGGTGGCATGATTCCGCCAGAACGTGACTTGTCGACCAAATGGTTCTACCAGGTCATTCAGAGTCGATACGGCTTCAACCCGCACCACCTGATGTTGGCCGACGCTGCTGAGTTCTTTATCGGACAGGGCTGCAAGGTGGGTCTTGGTGGTCACCTCATGGGTCAAAAGGTCACCGAGCAAGTCGCCGAGATGCGTTCGCTGCCTGCGGGCATCGATCAGCGGTCACCGGCCCGTCACCCCGACTGGATCGGTCCGGATGACCTATCGCTCAAGATCCAAGAGATCCGCGAAGCGACCGACTATCAGATCCCGATTCAGCTCAAGCTTGGTGCATCCCGGGTCTATGACGACGTGAGGATGGCTGCGAAGTGTGGACCCGACTCCATCTATCTCGATGGCGCCGAAGGTGGCACTGGTGCCGGTCCCCACTTGGCGACTGAGGAAACAGGTATCCCGCTTATGGCGGCGATTCCTGAAGCGCGCCGAGCGCTCGAAGATGTTGGTCTCGCTGATGACGTCGATCTTGTTGTTGCTGGCGGCATTCGCAACGGTGGCGATATTGCCAAGTGTCTCGCCCTTGGAGCCAAGGGTGTAGCGATTGGGACAGCGGCCCTCATGGCTCTCAACTGCAACAAACATTTGCCAGGCATCACCGACTACGAAGGCACTATTGGTGTCCCTGCCGGCCAGTGCTACCACTGCCATACCGGTCGTTGCCCAGTGGGTATTGCCACCCAAGATGTCGAATTGCGCAAGCGTCTCGACGTCGATGAAGCTGCGCTGCGGGTGTACAACTATCTCATCACGCTCACGATGGAAGTCCAGTTGCTCGCTCGTGCGTGCGGCAAGACCAACATCCACAACCTTGAGCCCGAGGACCTTGCGGCCCTCACGTATGAGGCCTCTGCGATGGCGAAGGTACCGCTCGCCGGAACCAACTACATCCCTGGCGTTACAGAAGAGAACCACCTCGCGGAGATGCGCGACATGATGGCCAAGATGACCGGTCAGGAAGGCAGTTGAGATGGCTGAGATCAAAGCCGATACTGGAAAACGTACGGTTGGAATCGATGCGGAGCAACTCGCTGGAAAGCGGTTCGACTACCAAAGCGACATGTCGTTGGTTGAAGATGTTGACCTGATGGCAGCTACTCCGGGCGAGGATCTCAACTGGCTCGAGGACATCTGGCTACTAGAAGAAGATGGCCAACCCGCTGTCTTTGACCGGTATTCGAACGCCTTTCTCAAGATCTACTTCGACATTCCACCGGGGCGAGAGGATGAACTGGCCCGCAAGGTTCTTATCAAGCATCTTCAGTCCGGCAATTCCTACGGAATTCAACTCAAGGACATTCACTGCAAGTTCCCGCAGGTTGATCTCGGCCCATGGGTCGATGAGTGTCGGAGTGTCGGAGGCGATTGGAAGCCGCCGGTCCTCGAAGGCTGGGAAGCACCCTCGGGGCACTAAGCCATGCGCATAGATGAAGAGATTCTCCCACTTCCAACCTCGGTGCGATATTGCATCATTGGTGCTGGAATCCATGGCCTGTCGACGGCCTATCATCTCGCGAAGGAGTTGAAGTCAGCGGGAACAGGTAGCGGCGCCGACATTTTGATCATCGACAAGACGCGAATTGGTGCAGGTGCGTCCGGTATCGCCTGCGGTGTTGTTCGCAACAACTATTTCCAACCGGCCATGCGGGAACTCATGGCACACTCGGTGTCGGTCTGGGAGAGTGATCTCGCCGCCTACGCGTACCACCCGGTGGGCTACATGCAGATCTCTCACGAGGGAATGCACGATGATGTCCGCTCGATCTACGAGCAGCAGCAGGCCATCGGGTATGAGTCGTCCTTCATTGAGGGGTCCTCGGCGTGTGACACCTACATGAAGACCATCTTTCATGACTGGCGGGCTGGTGGGATCACCTCTGTGCTGCATGAAAAGCGCGGTGGCTTTGCCTTCAACCAGCCATCGCTGGATGGTCTCGAAGCGAAATGCCGGGCTGAAGGTGTCGACATTATTGGTCATGCCGACGTGCGTGAACTTGAGATGTCCGATGGCAACGTGAGCGCTGTGGTCACCAACAGAGGTACGATCGCATGCGATGTTGTAGTCATGGGAGCGGGCCCATGGGCGCCGCACTTCTGGCGCATGCTCAATCTCCCCGAAAGCACTGACATCCTTGTCGACGGCACGATGATCAGTCAGCCAACTTGGAGATACTGGGCGTTGCAGGAAGGCACCTTGGCCATTGACCCCGGCTATCTTCGGACCAATGCAGGTGAGGTTCCACCAGTTGTCCACGTTGATACCGATGTGCCGTTGCGTTCCGATGACGGCGACATGCTCGTTGACGGTGAATGGGGCATCTACTACAAGCCCGACTTGAACTTCGGTGGCATACAGGGCGGCTACATGCCGATGAAGGTGGATAAGCCGTTCGACGAAGTCGCAGTCGACCCCTATGGCGAAGCCAGTCCTGACTTCGTGGTCAATGACGACTTCCGCATGATCTGGGCTTCGGCGCTTTCGTTCTGCCACGAGCGATTCGAGAACATGCATCCGAAGATGAGCAGGGAACCTTCAGGGGGTATCGGAGCCTTCACCCCTGACAGTTTCCCTGTGTTCGACACGTTTGCCGGCAACGCTCATGTCATCGCCGATTCCAACCATGGTTACAAGATGATCGGGGTTGGTGCACTCGTGGCCAAGGAGATCATGGGCGAACCACAGGCCTTGCTCGAGCCGTTCCGCTACTCCCGCTACGCCGAAGGCAAGCTCCATCCGCTGAGCAACTCTCCGTACCCTTGGAGCTGATTTGCCAGACGAGGTCTCGGGTCGTTGCTTGTGTGGGCGTGTCCGTTTCCGGATAGCTGGTCACGTTCGAGACGTCATCAACTGTCATTGTCATCGTTGTCGTCGCCACACCGGCCACTTTCTCGCGGCCACACAGTGCATGCGTGACGATCTTCAAGTTGATTCGATGGAGCGGTTGCGGTGGTACAGCCCGGACGGCACCGTGGGGTATGGCTTTTGTGAGGAGTGTGGCAGCACCTTGTTTTGGCGCAGCGGCGAAACAGCCGACAAGATCTCCGTAGCCGCAGGGACGCTTGATACGCCCACCGGACTCACCACGCAAGCATCGATTTGGACGCGTGAGGCCAGCGATTACCACGCGTTAGATAGGACGATTCCCAGCCGTCCCTTTGGCACCGAGGGGAGTCAGGATTCATTGTGATCGCCGCGTTGCTGGGCGATGCGGATCTACTCGGCTTCGTCGTGGTTGTGACCATCGTGGCAGTGACCCCGGGCCCTGACATGGCACTCGTAGCTCGTCACGCCGTGTTTGGGGGCAGAGCGTGTGGTCTTGCCGCGACCGGGGGTGTCTGTTCAGGCTTGGTGGTTCACGCAGCGTTTGCCACGCTTGGTGTGTCGGCGGTGTTGGCAGCCTCTGATAGTGCGTTCGCTATTCTTCGGTTGGCCGGCGGCTTCTATTTGGTTCTTCTCGGTGTTCGCGCCGCCTACTGGGCGTTGAGGAACGACAAGACTTCGACGCAGTCGTGTGCCAATCCAGTCCGCCCGAGAGCCGCTTTTCGTGAAGGTCTTTACACCAACGTCTTGAACCCGAAGGTTGCGATCGTCTTCTTGTCGCTCCTACCAAGCTTCCTCGCTCCCCACGGCAAGGTCTGGCTACAAGGGCTCGTTTTCGCAGGTGTGTATCTTGGTATTGGACTCGTCTGGCTCACGGGCTGGGTTGTTCTGTGCTCGTCCTTACACGCACGCGCGGCGCTGACCGACAGAACACGTCAGCTGATCGGTGGCCTCGCTGGCACAGTGCTGGCTGGATTTGGGATCCTGGTGGTTGTTGAGCCGTGAACCCATACCCGGCTTGCGGGTCTCACCGGCCCCTGAGGTCACACAGTACGGCCTCGTCCAACGTGCGCCGGTCGACTTTCCCTTCCTTTCAGATTAGCCCAACGCCGGATTGGCATTCATTCCCAACCGCTACATTGCCAATGAGTAATCAGGAGTCTTGATGACCGGCGAACAGCCCGATGACGAAGAGATTGAGCGCTGGCGAAACGCCGCGTCCAAAGACGATGTCAACGCCATGACCAACCTTGGTTTGGTCGGCATGGGACTTGGCCGCATTGAGGGTGAAGATTCCGCCGAGTCATGGTGGGCCGCTGCGGCAGCCAAGGGCGGCGCCGATGCTATGTTCAATCTTGGTGTTCTCCGATTCGAGGCGGGACGAACGGTGGGTCATAACTCCGCCGCTTATTGGTGGGACAATGCGGCGCGCGTCGGCCATGACGACGCGATGGTTAATCTCGGTTTTATCCGGCAGAATCAGGGCCGACTCAGCGGCTCCGAATCAGCGGAGTACTGGTGGCAGCGGGCGGCTGAGGCCGGCAATCTCGACGGGATACACAATCTCGACGAACTGCGAATGGAACGCGAAGCGGCTGCGTCCAACGAGACGAGTGTCGATTTGTCGTCGCGGCCCGATCAATCTCAATGAGTCCGAAAATGATCAGGAATCCGGAGCTGGCCGGGTAATTGCCCCGAACATCTCAATGACCAGAAGAATCGTGGCTCCCGTTCCCGCAGCGAATGAGATCCACAACCCGGTACCGGGTGATGCGTTGGCGTGATCACTGATGCTGAGAATCTCGCGTCCTGCGACTGCGAACACGAGTCCAGCACCCATCCATGCAGGCCGCAGACCGACACGGATGAGACCGATGGTGGCGAGGGATACGAGTAGTACGAGAATACCCTCACTGGTGTCGACACCTTGTGCGTCTCGTAGCAAGGGGACGTCGCTGCGTGCCCACGGCAAGAACATGGATATGCCCGCGACCGCGAGCAGCAGTTGTGCCGCTCGCGGTCGAGACGTCATTAGTTGCTTCACTTTGGGTGTCAGACCCCGCCGCCTCCAACAACGTTGACTGCGATGATGACCAGCACAATGCACGCGACGCTGAACATCACGACGGCTCGTTCAAAGCCTTTGTCATGCGTCTGCTCATCCTTGAATTCAATTTGCTTTCCAGCCATCAGTTACTCCGATACTTGTTGGCGAGCTCGCTCGCCTTTTCGTCAAGCTTGCTGCTCTCGGTAGTCACGAAGCTGTACATCCAGTACAGCGACATCACGATTCCGATAACGGTGATAATCTTGATTGCCGTGTCGTTATGAGCCCAGGTGTAATAGGCGCCCAAATCTGCGAGCGCCGCATCCCAGCTGTCATACGGGAAGGTATTCATTGGTTCGTTTCCGTTCGTTCGTTTGTGGTTGCGAGTGCCTCTTTCTGGGAAGCCCATTTCCGAGTACCCCAGACGGCGGCTGAGCCGACGACGAGGTACATCAGAATGATTGAGCCGATCAGTTGAAGCATCGCGAGATCACGTGGACTTGAGGTCGTGGAATGCGGCCAGAAGGACAGGGGCGGCTAGTTCTTCCGAACCGTCCGCGTTGACGATCATCTCGTCTGCCATGCCGAATTCGGGGAAGAAGTCTCCTCCGTATTCGGCGATGTCGAGACCTTCGAGCTCCACCTCTGCCGGAACTCGCAGCATGTTGAACTGCTTGAGTATTCCAGAGATGATGTATCCCGACAGGAAGGCGAGCGGGAACAATGCCGCTACGCCAACTGCCTGACCGAGAAGTGAGGTCTCGACCCCGGCGACGCCGGTGGGATAGCCCGAGGCAAACACTCCTACGAGTAGGACACCGATGAATCCCATAACTCCGTGGACGGCAACTGCGCCGACAGCGTCGTCGACTCGCATCCGCACGGCCAGGAAGTTGCCAACCCAGATCGCGATGCCGGCCGCAAAGAACGACAGGATCATGACCAGCGAGGGCTGATAGATGTCGGCTCCCGCCGACACTGTCACCACGCCAGCGAGGCCACCAGAGAGCGTCCAGAAAGGGTCACCCTTCGAGAAGATGTAGCCGCCGGTGAACCCGCCCGCGAAGCCCATCGTGATCGTGAAGGTGATGGCTGACAAGGTTGCAGGGCTGAAGTAGATGTTCGCCCAACCCGGGGCTGTACCAGCGGTGATCGCGAGGCACGCCGCGTAGAACGCGTAGAACCCCGTGAAGATGATCATCAAGCCCATCAACGTAAGGTGCAGATTCTGAGGCTTGAAATTTCTCGCACCACCGCTGCGGTCATACTTGCCGATGCGTGGACCGAGCCGGAACAAGACACCCAACGTGAAGATGCCGGCAATGCCGTGCACTACTCCCGAGGCGGCGAAGTCGTGGTAGCCGAAGTGGACTGTGAGCCACCCGCCGTAACTCCAGCCCCAGGCTGCAGCAATGACCCATACGATGCCACCCATGATGGCAGTGAGGATCAGATAGCCGGACATGCGAACTCGTTCGAGTAGCGCACCTGACATGATGGATCCCGTCGTCCACGAGAAGAGGACGAATGCCGCCCAGAATACGCCGGTGATGTTGTCGCCGAGGTGG
>JABIQM010000297.1 GCA_018699415.1 Acidimicrobiaceae bacterium | reverse complement strand
GTTCACCAAGGGCCCACTGGCCCGGGCCGTCAACTGGGTCAATCAAAACGTCATCGATGGCACCGTCAACGCCGTCGGCGAGTCGTCGGTGCGTACCGGAAAGCTCGTCTACGAAAAGATCGACCAGGGTCTGGTCGATGGTTTCATCAACGGCGCCGGCGTTGTCTCCGACGCCACCGGCCAGGAGCTCCGCCGCATGAACTCCGGCCGGGTTCAGAACTACGCCGCCATACTCTTCGCCGGCGCCGCTCTCGCGGCCGGTGTCTTCGTCCTCATCCTCGCTCTCTAGAACCCATGCTCTCTAACTCTCGTCATCTTCCAAATATTCTTCGACTGGTAACCAGGAAAAACACTCATGCCTGAATTCCTCACCGACTGGGGCCTCCTCGTCATCACTTTTGTGCCGCTCGCCGGCGCCCTGCTGATGATGCTCATTCCGCAAGAGAATGAAGAGACCCACAAGCAGGTTTCTCTGCTTGCATCACTTCTCGCGCTTGCGTTGGGTGTTTGGTATCTCTTCGACTTCAACTATGGCGCGGCGGGGTCGCTCCAGTACGTCGTCGACGAGAACTGGATTGACGTCATCAACTCGCGGCTGATCATGGGTCTCGATGGCATGTCATTGCCGCTGATGATGCTCAGTGTGTTTGTGATGCCACTGGTATTCATCTACTCGTGGGATCACATTCCACATCCGGGCAACGCCAAGTCGTTCCTGATCTTGATGCTCATTCTCGAGACGGGCATGATCGGCACGTTCCTGGCGCAGGATCTCATCCTCTTCTTCGTCTTCTTCGAAGTGGTCCTTCTCCCGATGTTCTTCATGATCGCTGTCTGGGGTGGGGAGGATCGTCGCTACGCCTCACTGAAATTCTTCCTGTACACCCTGTTCGGGTCGGCGATCATGCTGCTCGGTTTCTTGGCGTTGTTCTTCCTCTCCAAGGACCCTGTCTCAGGCGAGTTGATGCGCACCTTCGATATGCGTGCTTTGTCTGATGTAGCCGGTGCTGGCATTGTCCGCTCGTCGCAGCTATTGATCTTCGGCGCAATGTTCCTCGGCTTCGGTGTCAAGGTCCCGCTGTTCCCGTTCCACACATGGCTGCCTGATGCCCACACCCAAGCGCCAACCCAGGGTTCGGTGATCCTGGCCGCCGTGCTTTTGAAGCTCGGCACGTATGGCTTCATCCGTATCGCTATTCCGATGCTGCCCGAAGCCGCTGAGGCATGGGCTCCATGGATTGGCCTCTTTGCCGTCATCGGCATCATCTACGGCGCCCTTGGCTGTCTGGCTCAAACCGATATGAAGCGTCTGATTGCCTTCTCCTCGGTGGCCCATATGGGCTTTGTGATGCTCGGCATTGCCACGCTCACTGACTTCGGTATCAACGCCGCCATCTTCGGCATGGTCGCTCACGGCCTCATCACCGGCATGCTCTTCTTCATCGCCGGTTCGGTGAAGGACCGCTACCACACGCTTGATATCAAGCGTCTGGGTGGCATGCTTCTCCAGGCGCCGAAGCTTGGTTGGATCCTCGGCTTCACGGTCATGGCGTCGCTTGGCCTTCCTGGCCTCGCCGGCTTCTGGGGGGAGTTCCCCGCCATCCTTTCGGCCTATCAGCCCGCCAACGGCATCCCAGAGGAAACCTTCCGTGGTTACATGGTGATCGCGGCGGTCGGCACCGTTTTGGCTGCCGGCTATCTGCTTTGGCTTCTTCAGCGCACCGCCATGGGCGAACCCTCAGAAGAGTTCGCCAACGATCCAGAGATCGTCGACGTCAAACGCACTGAATGGATTGCCTGGGCGCCGTTCCTTTTTCTGATCGTTCTCTTCGGTGTGGCTCCCGGCCTCATCTTCGAAGTCACCGATCCAGCCGTCGTCGAGTCGCTTGACAACTGTCTGCAACTCGAAGGTGGCTGTGAAGGTGTGGCTGCTGCCACCCAGGCCGCCTTCGGAGGCTGATCACCATGTTCGCTGTGCTCGCTGCTGAGGTCGGAGACTTTGTCCGGCCCCCCATTGACTGGCATGCCGCGTCGCCCGAGCTCACCTTGCTTGCGTTCGGTGTCCTGCTCACGCTGATGGACATTGTCTGGCTCGAACGCGGCCGCAAGTGGGCCCCAGCCCTCGCCTCTATCGGCCTGCTCGCCACGATGATCCCGATCATTACTCTTGCAGTTGACGGCGCCGATCGATCCATGTTTAGCGGTGCCTTCGTCATCGACAACTATGCCCTCATCATGAAGGCCGTGTTCGTTCTCGCCGGCTACATCGTCGTGCTCATCTCAAGCAACTACATCGCTGAGGGCGACTATTGGGAAAACGAGTACTACGGGCTTCTTCTCAGCTCGATCCTTGGCATGGTGCTCATGGCGTCGGCTCGTGATCTGATCACGATCTTCGTCGCTCTCGAACTGCTCTCGATTCCGGCGTACATGCTGGCCACTTGGCGAAAGCGTGATCTCAAAAGCAACGAAGCAGGTATCAAGTATTACCTGATGGGTGTCTTTGCCTCTGCGGTGATGCTCTACGGAATGTCGCTGCTTTATGGCGCCTCGGGTACCACCTTGCTCGTCGACATCAATGAGGCCGTCAGTGCATCCGATTCGCCGTCGGCGATCGTGGTCATGGGGATCATCTTCGTGATTGTCGGTTTCGCTTTTAAGGTGTCTGCGGTGCCGTTCCACACATGGGCGCCTGATACCTATGAGGGTGCGCCTACCCCTGTCACCGCGTTCTTGTCGGTTGCGTCGAAGGCCGCGGGCTTTGTGGCGTTGATGAACATCTTGTTCGTTGGCTTCATCGGTCGTGAAGATGTGTACGAGCCGATGATCTTCGCGCTTGCCGCCGTGTCGATGACCGTTGGCAATCTGATTGCCTTGCGCCAAACGAATATCGTCCGCATGCTCGCCTATTCCGGGGTGGCCCAGGCTGGCTACATGTTGGCCCCGTTGGCGGTTGCGAGCGACGTCCCCGACTCGGCGCTCGCCGCCACCGTGAGCTATCTCGTAATCTACGCGGCGATGAACCTTGGGGCATTCGCCGTGGTGATCGCTGTCGCTCGCAAAACCCGATCTGCAGAGATCGAGGACTATCGCGGGCTGTTCCACTACGCCCCTGGGCTCACCGTTGCGATGACCATCTTCCTTTTCGCTTTGGCCGGTATCCCGCCGCTCGGTGGTTGGTGGGCCAAGTTCCGCATCATGGGTGCGGTCATCGAAGCCAACACCGTTTCGGGCGTCGTGCTCGGTGTGTTCGTGGCCGTCAACTCGGTGATTGCCCTCTACTACTACGCCCGCATCGGAGCGAAGATGTGGGCTGACGAAGCGCCTGACGGCGACCTCAACCCCATTCGGATTCCGGCTTCGCTTACCTCTGCGCTGGTGATCACCGTGGCCGCCACTATCGTGTTTGGCATTCTGCCCGGACTCGTGGGCGACATCACCAAGGTGAGCTTGCTCGCCGGCGTCGGCGGCTGAACCGCCGTGTCCCGCGAGTCGCTCGCCGAGCGTCTCGCCGCTGAGATTCGATCGCGGGGGCCGATCAGCGCGTCGACGTTCATCGCCGCCGCCCTGTACGACCCAGATGAAGGCTTCTACACGCGCGACGAGTCCACCGGCCGAGCGGGGCGCCGCGGCGATTTCCTGACGGCGCCAGAGGTTGGCCCGCTGTTCGGAGCGGTCATCGCCAATGCCCTCGACGCGTGGTGGACCGAGGCGGGTGAGCCTGACGAGTGGGTTGTCCGCGAGATCGGTGCTGGGCCGGGCACGCTGGCGCGAGCGGTCCTGGCCGCTGATCCGCTGTGTCACCGAAGTGGCGCGCTTCGCCTTGAACTCGTGGAGATCTCAGACGCTCAGCGCTCGATGCATCCGACTGCGCCTGTCGTTGCGAGTATCTCGCCCGGCCCCGAACCCGATGGCCCGTGCGATGTCATCATCGCCAACGAGCTTCTCGACAATCTCCCCTTCGATATCGGCGAACGCGCCGCCGACGGATGGCGAGAGGTTCTGGTCAATTTTGAGAATGACTGTTTCGTCGAGTGCTTGGGGGAACTGCTTCCGGACGTGTTCGACATCGAAGCCGAAACGGCGGATCGGCTCCCGGTGCTGCGCATAGCGGGAGAGTGGATTCGCGCCCAGCGTGCAGTCGGGGCGCGCCTCATTGCGTTCGACTACGCGGCCCCAACGACGGTTCTTTCGAAGCGGGGCACAGGCTGGCTGCGAACGTTTCGTGGTCATGGTGCAGGCTCGAACTGGCTCGATGAGCCCGGTTCGCAGGACATCACAACGGATCTTGCGGCCGAGCAGATCGTTGCAGCAGCAGACCCCCCACGGTCGACGACACAGGCGGCCTTCCTACGTGCCTATGGGGTCGATGGCCTCGTTGAGGAGGGGAGAGTGCGATGGAAGGCCGGCGCAGCGGTGGGCGGCCTCGGCGCGCTCAGCGGGCGCAGCCGAATCCGAGAAGCAGAGATCCTCCTAGACCCGACCGGCATGGGGGGCTTCACCGTCTTCGAGTGGCCGCCATTCCTCTCCCCTGGATAGGGCTGGAGACCTCAGTTGACGTCGGCCATTTACGGGTTCCCTAGCCTTCGGCCGGGGCTATTCGGAACGATCCCCGGGAGGTCCAGGCTCGCATCCAGGTCACGGCGGTATCGGCATCAATTTCGGGTGTTAGAGCAATCTGGAGAGGTCGGTGCAGTTTGAACCGACGTCCTCGCCACGGGTTGTAGAGGCCTACACTCGGGCCATGAAAGTCGTCGAACGTGAGCCGTTGACGCGTAGTCGCGTTGCCTCCGCCGCGCTTTCGCTGATTGATGAGAACGGGTTGGATGCGCTGAGCATGCGAAAGCTCGGGGCGTCTCTGGGTGTCGAGGCGATGTCGCTCTACAACCATGTGGCCAACAAGGACGATCTTCTCAATGCGGTGACCGACCTTGTCTACGCCGAGATCTTCACGTCCTACGGGAAACCGGCCGGCGATTGGCGGGAAAAGGCCCGGCACCTTGCGGCGTCGTATGTTCACGCAGCAGAAGCCCACCCAGAATCGCTTCCGCTCTTGATCGACCGACCGGGTGATACCCCCGGTGGCCTCCAGCTCATGGACCGAGTTGCGTCGATTTTCGATGGCGTCACCGATGACCTGAGAGCACCTGCTCTGGCGTTTTCAGCGGTTTCGGCATATGTCGTCGGCACGTTGATTCAGGAACGTTCGGATGCGCAGGCACAGAACGAAGACCCCTCCACAGCCGCCGAGTTGCCGGATGGCTTCGAGGCCGTAGCCCGCTTTCGGGCCGCACTTCGTACGATGTCGGTCGCCGAACGTTTTGACGAAGGCCTCGAGGCAATGCTCGATGGAATCGAAGCCCGCTATTTTAGCTAGTTCCGCCTCACGCAGACCCGAAAGCTCCGCCGCTACTCGGTATTGACGGACCGGAAGGACTCGACGGCTGTCGCTCCCTCAATCCCGGATGCTTTGGCGTTGTCTCGCGCCCATTCCCGGATCATGCCTGGGAGGACTTCCGCCCGGTCGTCGTTCTGGCTGTGGTGCTCAAGCAAAGCATCAATCTTGCGGTCAATGGCCCCCGAGATGTCCACCCGCAAGTTGTGTTCGGTGCCGGCCATGAGCCAGATGCGCTTCACGGCGTGGGGTTCGTGACCCTCGTTCAGTAGTTCGGGATACGATTTAGCGTTGCGGGCATCCGGATAGACGGCGCTTACCACGGCCTCACCTGTTGCCAGATGGTCGGGGTGCGCTGCGTAAATACGGTCCCAGTTTCGCTCCGGTGTCTGGGTGATCACGAGATCGGGCTTTACAATCCGGATGAGACGCGAGAGTGCCTTACGGAGCAAGAGCGTCGACTCGACGGCACCGTCAGGGAAACCGAGCCAGTGCAACTCGCTCACGCCAACAACCTTTCCCGCGGCGGCCTGCTCAGCCTGACGGACAGCAGCGAGGTCGTCGGCGCATAGCTCGGCGGGTTCACCTGCCTGACCGTTCGTGACCAGTCCGTAGACCACCTCGACGCCGTGATCGGTAAGAGTGGCGACGGTTCCGGCAGTACCAAAGTCCACATCATCGGGGTGAGCGACGATCACCAAGGCTTTGGAGGGTACGAAATCGTCGTCGCCGTGGAGAAGTTCAAGAAGTGCGGGCACCACGATATTCTACGTCGTTCACCATCTTGGGCGTGAGCGGCGGCGCTTGTCTCGTAGGCTTTCGGCGCTATGGATACCGCGATCACCCAGACTCCCGTCGACGGGGCAGATGCGCTCTCCGCCATCCTGATGGCGGACGACGTGGCCGCGGCCTTGTGGTCGGCCATCGACAGTGGCCTCATCGAGCAACTCGTGCCCGAACTCTTGGCGCTACGCATGGAGCAGGATCCGATTCATCGCCACAAGGATGTGCTGTCGCACACCGTGGCAGTGGTGGCGAAGACTCCCGGGGACGAAATCGTCCGTCTGGCGGCCCTGTTTCACGACATCGCCAAGCCTCAGACCCGTAGCTTTGAGCACGGGGGCGTTACCTTTCGCCATCACGAGGTTGTCGGCGGTCGCGTCACCAAGAAGCGCATGACGGCACTCGGCTACTCCGAGGAGACGGTCACCGACGTTGCCGAGTTGGTAAGGATGTCAGGTCGATTCAAGGGCTATGCCGATGGCTGGAGCGACACGGCGGTGCGCCGCTATGCCCGCGATGCCGGACCGCTACTCGGACGGCTCAACTCGCTGGTTCGCAGCGACTGCACCACCCGCAATAAGGCCAAGGCACAGAGAATCCAAGAATGGATCGACGATCTCGAGAAGCGCATTGCCGAGCTGGCCGAAGAGGACCGAAAGGCGGCGGAGCGCCCGCAGCTCGACGGTGCCGCCGTCATGGCTCATCTCGATATTGAACCCGGTCGCGAAGTTGGCCGGATCATGAACTGGTTGCTGGAACTGAAGCGATCCGAGGGCGTCCTCGACGAAGCTGACCTGCTTGCTCGGCTCGACGCGTTCTACGCCGACATCGGGTAGTTCCCGCTGGCTGTTTCCCGCGGTTCAATAGGTTGGGGGCCATAACCAGACACGATTCTCGAACTGTGGCGAAGGACAGTCAATTTCAATAGGGTGGGCGAAGCGGTCGGTTGGTCGTGGTTGCGAACTGTGATGGTTCGTATGTGCGAAAGGAATTTCATGAGGCGATATGTGATGGCCCTAGGGGCGGCGCTCGCGCTGCTTGCCACTGCCTGTGCGGGCGGCGCGTCAGACGAAGACTTCAAAGCTGAGTTAACGAAGGACGGCATGTTTAGCGATGAACAAGCCGACTGCGTTGTTGACAAGCTCAACGAAGCCGGAATCAATCCAGGCGATCTGACCGATCAGGCCCTCGGTGGTGACGATCCGCCGATCGAGGCAATCGCTATCACCACTGAGTGTTTGATGGGAGACCTCACCGACGAGATGCAGGCCGAGGTCAGTGACATGATCGACGACATGAGCACCGGTACCGAAGGTGACGCCAGCCTTGGTACCTACGGTGATGACCCGGAACTCGATAAAATGTGGGATGCCTGTGAGGGCGGCCTAATGCAAGCCTGTGATGATTTGTTCTTCGAGAGTCCACTCGGTAGCGACTATGAAGCGTTCGGTAACTCCTGTGGACGCCGAAACGAACCGGGAGGCTTGTGCGCCTGACATCGACTTGGTGCGAGAGCGACACGCTTGGTATACACCGGTCCGTCCCGTTGGAGGGCGGCCGGTTCGCGCTGATCAAGCACACCACTTCACCATCGAGGTCGAAAGCCCGGTGACTGTGGTGAGCGGTAACCTGACGTCATGCATGTAGGAATCGTTGGCGCCACCGGACAAGTGGGCGCAGTGATGCGAACTCTCCTTGCGGAGCGAGGCTTCCCCGTCACCTCGCTGCGACTGTTTGCGTCTGCGCGGTCCGCGGGAAAGACGATCGAATGGACCGGTTCGGACGGACGCGCGCAAGAAATCATTGTTGAGGATGCGGCCACGGCAGATTACTTCGGACTCAACATCGCCATTTTTTCGGCTGGAGGCTCGATCTCCAAGGAACTCGCCCCGAAGGTTGCCGCAGCCGGCGCCATCGTCATCGATAACTCGTCGGCGTGGCGCATGGATCCCGACGTGCCCCTGGTGGTTCCGGAGGTCAATGCTGCTGCTTTGCAGTCGATCCCCAAGGGCATCGTTGCCAACCCCAACTGCACCACAATGGTTGCCATGCCGGTCATGAAGCCGCTGGCCGATGAAGCTGGCCTTGAGGCGATGATCGTGTCGACCTACCAGGCAGTTTCTGGCGCAGGAATCTCCGGTGTCCGTGAACTCGATGAGCAGGCCCAGAAGGTCGGCGCAGACGGTCCCGGCCTTACCTACAACGGTCGTTCTGTTGCGCTTGTTGCCGGCGAGAACTTTGTGAAGCCGATCGCTTACAACGTGTTGCCCTTTGCCGGCGACCTCGTCGACGATGGTCTCGAGGAGACCAACGAGGAGCAAAAGCTTCGGTTCGAGAGCCGCAAGATTCTTGGCCTTCCGGATCTCAAGGTGTCTGGCACCTGTGTGCGGGTACCCGTATATACCGGTCATGCGCTTGCGGTGAATGCTCGGTTCTCCTTGGCGATCACCCCTGATCGTGCTCGCGAGTTGCTCGCTGCCGCCGACGGCGTCGAACTGATGGATGTTCCCACACCGCTCGATTCGGCTGGTGCGGATGTCACCTATGTCGGTCGGCTCCGCGTCGACGACACTGTGGAGCACGGCCTCAGCTTGTTTCTGGTGGGCGACAATCTTCGCAAGGGCGCTGCTCTCAATACCGTCCAGATCGCCGAAAGTCTCGCCGCCCAAGGCCTGCTGTAGTTCGCACTGCCTGTTCACAGCTCGGTTATGAATGCCGGGCCTACGGCCCATCCCGTGACGGGTGCCGCTGAGATCGTGGCCGACGATGCTGGCTCTGGTGAGCGGGGTCTCCGTCAGCTGCTACGTGATGTGTTTGTGGAGGCCGGTGGCACTCATGGCGACTGGGATGAGTACGACCGTGTGATGGCTGAGGATGGCCGCCTCCCGATCTTCATCTCGCCAGACCGTATTCTTCGTGTTCCCTAGGGCGGGTTGTCGACGTAGCGCTGCATCGCATCGTCGAGGGAGATATCCATCTGGTTGGCGAGTGAGGCTAGCCAGGCGAGGACATCGCCGAACTCGTGGACCTGCTGCTCGCGGGTCCCTTTGCGAACCGCCTGGGCCAACTCGCCGAGTTCCTCACACAGCCATGCCACCGTTGCGGGCACACCGCGCGCTCTGTCGGCCTCGCCATAGAGGACATCCATCAGGGTCTGTAACTCAGCAAGATCCATGGGAGGGACTCTAGGCGTGCGGTCAGCGATCGTTCTGGGAGGGGTGAGGGCCAAGGGCCCAGCCAAGGATGCGGAGTAGCCCGGTTGTTGCGGGTTGGATGACGGCGGGTCCGGCGAGCGGAGGCAGTGGGAGGTGCAACATCCGCCGGGCGTAGCGAGGGAGCAGGCCAACGGCTGCACCAAAGAGCACGGCGTAGGGGACACGAGTGGGCAAAGGCGTTGGGGGAGCGGCCAGCCAGCGAATCGTTGAGTGGGCCTGCTCGCCGGCCTCGAGTTCGGGGCGGAAGCGTTCGAGCGTCCAGGCAAGGTCGACCGTGGTTTGAGGCGGTTCGATGACCCCGAGCCGTGTGGCGATCTCGCCCATGTCCGCAACGTACTGATCGGAGGTCCCGGGGGGCAGCGGAGATGACCCGTAGTGGATCCGGGCTTGGAGGAAGCTGTCGACCTCGGTGGCGTGAACCCAGGCAAGCAGGTGAGGATCGTTGGCATCGTATGGGCGTCCATCAGGGGCATGACCGGTGATGTGGTCATGTACCCGTCGGACCGTGGCGATCGCAGCCTCTGCCTCGTCGAGTGTGCCGAATGTCGTCTTCTCGATGAACTGGCCGGTTCGCTGGAGACGGCCGAGAGGATCGTTGCGAAAGTCACTGTGGTCGGCGACGCCCGCCATCACGAGGGGGTGCAGGGTTTGGATCAGTAGGGCACGAAGCCCGCCCACCAGCATGGCCACGTCGGACTGCACGAGCCACGGCGCGCTGCCCGGTCCAAAGAGACGAGGGGCATCTGAATCGAAGATGAACTCAGCTCGTTCGCTGGTCCCAGCCACGATCTCGCGTAGCCCGACAGCGATGCGTTGTCGGGTCTGCTCAACGATGTCCATATCGATAGTGTCGCTCAGGTTCGACGGGTAGTGCCGCTCAGGTTTATGGAAAGAACCGAAAAAACCTGTCACGTCATCCTTTCTCCAACTGGCGTGTCGGGTTGAAGATCTGCTGTGCTTCAAGGACTATGGAGATTCGCGAAGCCCTGTACACCACCCGTGCCATGCGTCGGGTCACTGATGAGCCGATCGCGGAGGATGTGCAGCAGCGCATTCTCGATGCGGCGATTCGAGCGCCGAGCGGCGGCAATGGTCAGGGCTGGCGGTTCATGCTCGTCGACGATGAGGTCAAGCGGCAGCGCATTGGCGAAATCTACCGAGACTGCATCGAGATTCTCTGGGAAACGATCTACAAGGACCGGCTCGCAGCGGCACAGGGCAACGATGATCCTGAATCGAAGCAGTTCCTGCGAATATTTGAATCGGTGAGCTGGGCTCAGGACAACTTCGGAACGTACCCCTTGATGTTCTTTGCCTTCGATCAGTTCGATGCCAGTGGTGGCTCGATCTTTCCTGCCGTGTGGAGCGGGATGCTTGCCGCTCGTGCGGATGGTGTTGGCTCGTCGCTGACGACGGTGCTCGGGTTCAAGGGCGAAGAAACGCTTGAGGTGCTGGGCGTGCCCGACGATGCCGGCTTCCGCATGGCGTGTTGTGTGCCGATGGGCTACCCCACGGGCAAGTGGGGCGTAGCCAAGCGAAACCCCGTTCACGAGGTGTCCTACCGCAATACGTGGGGCGAGCCGATTGGCTTCGAAATCAAGGAGCCGCTCTGGCCCTAGCGGTGGGTAAGTAACGCGGCATACAGCTCACGCGCTACTTCCAGACCCAGCGCGTTGCCGCGGACGAGAACTGCTCTGGCGTTTCGATCATGCCGAAGGCCCGATGGGGGATGACTTCCCACAAGCTGCTCTCGCGCATGAACGCCATGGTTTCTTCACGGTCCTGCCCGGTTTCCTTAAAGTACTTGTCGGCCCATGACTTCACCAGCGACTCGGCCTCGTCGCCGGTGACCGCAAGTGCACGCCCTTCGACCGATACACATTCGACGGAGGTTTCGGTGGTGACTACGACTTGGTCGTTGGCCTGCATGTTGCGGACCTTGCGCGCCGACGCGGCGAAGCCCGCCCCCCAGCGCTGACGATCGGGCATCCACACGCCCCAGACGGGCATCGCGTGGGGCCGACCGACAGAGTTGGCAGTCACAAACCAGAAGTTTCGTGTGCCCACGAGTCGCTCCTCGGCCCATGACCACGGAAGCAATCCTTCGGGGTTGTCGGTGACGCCGTAGTCGGCCATGTCAGGCCGTTCGGCGCGTGGCGTTGTCATCGGGCAAATGTATGTCGCATCTGCATCGTTTGCGGCGGCAGACTGTCCGTCCATGGCTGCACACCATCGCCGGATCGCACTTGGGGTTGACACCGGCGGCACCTACACCGACGCGGTGGTCTACGACGAAGACGCACGCGCCATCCTGGCCACGGCCAAGTCGCCGACGACGCACGACAACCTGTCGATCGGTATACGCGGCGCGATTGATGCGGCGATTGGCTTGGCGGCCGTGGAGCCTGCGGCGATCCGAATGGTTGCACTCTCGACCACCCTCGCCACCAACGCACTCGTCGAGGGAACTGGTCGGCCGGCATGTCTTGTGACCATCGGATTCGAAGCAGACGCTCTCGATCGCGCAGGCCTGCGCGAGGCGATTGGTTCCGATGCTGTCATCGTCGTAGATGGCGGCCACACGTCGCACGGGGAGCGGGTAGCGCCCCTGGACCTTGACGCCCTGGCCAACGAGATCGATACCGTCGTGGATCAGGTCGACGCATTCGCGGTGACAGCACAGTTCGCCACCCGCAATGCTGAGCATGAGCTCGCCGCCCGCGACCTGATTCGTGAGCGCACCGGCAAGCCAGTCACGTGTAGCCATCATCTGTCTGCGCGGCTTAATGGCCCGAAACGGGGCGTCACGGCGCTACTCAACTCGCGGCTGATCGCCCTGATCGACGAACTCGTCGCTACGACTGGTTCGATTCTTCAAGAGCGGGGCATCGATGCGCCGATGATGATCGTTCGTGGCAACGGCTCGCTTGTGTCGACGGACTTTGTGCGCGATCGACCGGTGGAGACGATCCTTTCGGGCCCGGCGGCAAGCCTTGTCGGCGCTGCCCACCTCGCCGATGCAAATGACGCCGTGATCTCCGATGTCGGTGGAACCACCACCGACATCGCAGTTGTGCGCGACGGCCTTCCAGAGTTCAGCGCGGATGGCGCGAGCGTTGGTGGTCATCGCACCATGGTCGAGGCGGTGATGATGCATACGCACGGATTGGGCGGCGACAGCGAGGTAGTGCTCATCGATCGTGCGGTGGGGCCCGAACTGCGGGTCGGCCCGCGACGTGTCGTGCCGCTGAGCCTCCTCGCTGACCGGGTTGGAGATGTCGTGCACTCCATTCTGCGACGGCAGTTGGACAGTGGCATTCCGGGGGCATGGGATGGCGTTTTTGTTGAACCAACGGCACGCATTCACAACGCCAAGCTTGATCGCTTCGAACAAGAGGTTGTCGATACGTTGGGTGGCGAAGTTCAGCCTGTGAGCGGGGTCGTCCGGACGAGCTTGCAGGAGCGTGCTGTTCGTCGACTCGTCGGCCGAGGAGTGCTGCGGATGTCTGCATTCACGCCTACTGACGCGAGTCATGTCCTCGGACGTCAAGCCACCAACGATGCCGAAGCAGCCCAGCTTGGGGCAGAACTGTTTGCCCGTCGCCGAGATCGTTACGGCCGGGCCATCGCAGAAAGCTCTGAAGCAGCGACAGCGGGTGAAACCATCAGCGTGGTGGTCATCGACACACTCGTTCGCCGTTCGGCGGAGGCGTTGCTCAACGCTGCCCTCGTGCGCGACGGCCTCCCGGCGGAAGCATCGACCTCGGCGATCGTCACCGCTGCCATCGACGGCACGACGCGAAGCGCCCGCCTGGTGGCCGGACTCGACGTTCCCCTCATCGGGCTCGGCGCTCCCGCTAGCACCTACTACCCGGCTATCGGTGAGTTACTTGGATGCAGTGTCGAAGTCCCCGAGCATGCTGGGGTGGCGAACGCGATCGGTGCGGTCGTCGGTAGGGTCCGTGTCCGGGCTGAGATTATGGTCACGTCTCCTCGTCGAGGCGTCTACCGCATCCACTCTGGCACCGACCCCGAGACTGAGTGGGAACGTCCCCATGCCCAAGAGCGCGCCGAGATATTGGCCACCGAGGCAGCAGCACAGCGTGCAGTCGATGCAGGCACTGTCGATTTTGAGATCGAGACGATATGGACCGAGAAGGTCATCGACGTCGATGGTCGGCCCATGTTTGTCGAAGGCACAGCTGTAGCTGTCGCCAGCGGTCGCCCAAATCTCGACTGACGAGAAGCGCCTGGCCTCGATGGCTGATATCCACATGAAGCGCGGCGCCGACCACAGGCCCCAGACAGATACCGTCATGATGTGGCTCATAAACATTTCAGTCCAAATGTCGACGAGTTGGTTGCCCTCAACCGGCAAGGCGCCGAAGGATTCGATGCCGGTGAACTCCAAGTCGCGCCAACCCGCCAACTGGCAGTGGTGGGCTGTATGGATTCGCGCATGGATACGTTCAAGATCCTCGGTCTTCAACCTGGCGAGGCACACATCATTCGTAACGCTGGCGGTGTGATCACCGATGATGTCATTCGCTCACTTGTGATGTCGCAGCGGTTCTTGGGGACATGTGAGATCATCCTCGTGCACCACACCGACTGTGGCCTTGAGCGAGTGTCTGAGGACATGTTCAAAGCTGAGATGGAAGCCGAACTTGGCCTCAAGCCGTGGTGGGCGTTGGAGTCATTCTCCGATCCGTACGCCGATACCCGCCAGTCCATCCAGCGTCTGTTGGCCACGCCGTTCATCAAGCACAAAGACCACATCACCGGTTTTGTGTACGACGTCACCGACGGACTTCTCCACCCCGTCGACTAACCGCCGAACCCGTGCGAGTCCGTCCACCATCTTGCGACGAGGGCGCACGAACCCATGAACGGGCCACAACCGGGCCCTAGGACTCGAGTTCAAGGATCGACGGAAATTTTTGCTAGACACCAAGACTATGAGCATGATTGGAAACCGGGTTATCCGCACGGAAGACCCCGACTTTCTTACTGTCGGCGGTATGTATGTGGCCGATGTCGGACCGAGCGATGCCCTCCACATCACCTTCGTGCGGTCGTTGATGGCCCATGCAAAGATCCTTGCCATCGACACCGCAGAGGCGATGGACATGCCTGGAGTGGTTGGAATTTTCACCGCTTCAGACCTTGCCCTCGAAGCCAAGCCTCCCGGCCTGCCGATGCTCAACCAGGAGATGCTGCGGACCTGGCTCGCCAGTGACCGTGCTCGCTTCGTGGGCGAACTGGTAGCGGCAGTTGTCACCAAGACGCGTGAGCAGGGTGTCGATGCCGCTGAGGTGGTGTTCGTTGATTACGAGCCACTGGACGCCGTCGTCGACATCCGTGAGTCCATCAAGGACGATCTGCTGCTGTTCCCCGATGCCAGCACCAATATTGCATGGCATGTTCCTAGCCCCGACGAGCAGGACATGTTCGCTGAGTGTGAAGTTACCGTCGACCTGGCTATGCGAAACCCACGTATGTCGGTGGCGCCAATGGAACCCCGCTCCGCTGTCTCGCATTGGGCCGCTGACGAGAACGGGCAGGTGCGACTCACTCAATGGTCCTGCACCCAGTTCCCTCATCGCACCCGGGACGACATGGCCGCGGGCATGGGCGTCGACGCGACTGATGTACACGTCATCACCCCTGATGTTGGCGGTGGTTTCGGAGGGAAGAACGGCCTCTATCCCGAGGATATGGTCACGGCCGCGGTGGCCCGGGCCGTTGACCGTCCGGTTCGTTGGACGGAGACGCGTTCGGAAAGCATGCTCGGCCTGGCTCATGCCCGGTCGCTGTATTACGAACTGACGATTGGAGGCGACCGTGACGGTCGAGTGAAGGCCTACCGGATCAAGATGATCCAAGACGGTGGCGCCTATCCAAATATCGGCTGCTTGCTTCCAATGTTCACACGCATCATGGCTCTCGGCGTGTACGACATCGAGAAGTTTGACTTTGAATCAACCTCGGTTGTCACGAACACGTCACCAACCGGCGCGTACCGCGGGGCTGGTCGCCCCGAGGCGACCACGCCACTTGAACGGATGATGGATGCCTTCGCGATGGAGATCGAGATGGATCCCGCCGCTGTACGTCGCATCAATTTCATTCCGCCGGATGCCTTTCCGATGACAACCCAAACCGGGGCTGACATGGACAGCGGCGAGTATGCCAAGGCGATGGATGCCGTGATCGAGGCCGCCGACTATGTCGGCCTACGCGCTGAACAGGCCCGCCGCCGGACGGACCCCAGTGCCAAACTTCTCGGTCTTGGATGGTCGACGTATGTCGAAATCACCAATCCGATGAGTGCGCCGGAGTTCGGCAGCATCGAGATCAAGACGGACGGGAGTGCAGTGGTGCTGACCGGTTCTTCATCGCACGGCCAGGGGCATCACACGGCGTTCGCGCAGTTGGCTGCCGATATCACCGGTATCCCGTTCGACAAGATCGTTGTCCGTCACGGTGATACAGACGAAGTGCCCCGAGGTGGCGGTACCGGTGGTTCCCGCTCGCTCCAGGTGGGCGGAACGGCGGTGTATGAGGCGAGCGAGATGGTGGTCGATCAGGCTCGCAAAGCAGCTGCCGATTTACTCGAAGCCAACCCGGCCGACATCGTGCTCAACATCGAGACGGGTGGGTTCGCGGTGACGGGCTCTCCCTCGATCAGTAAAACTTGGTCTGAGGTGGCGGGCCATCTCGAGGCGACGACCGGTGACGTTCTGAAGGCCGAGACGGACTTCCAGCCGACTGGTGCGACTTTTCCGTTCGGAGCTCACCTGTCGGTTGTGGAGATCGACCGCGACACCGGTGAGGTCTCGGTGTTGCGGCACATCTCCTGTGATGACGCGGGCACGATCATCAATCCACTCATCTTCGACGGGCAGGTGCACGGTGGCGTCGCCTCCGGCATTGCCCACACGCTGATGGAAGAGTTTGTCTACGACGACGATGGCAACCCGCTCACCAGCAACTTCATGGATTACGCGTTCATGTCTGCAGCCGAGTTTCCGAGCTTTGAGCGCACCGCCTTGGAGACACCAACAGATCGAAATCCCCTCGGGGCCAAGGGCATAGGCGAGGCGGGCACGATTGGCGCCGGCCCCGCAGTCCACAACGCGGTAGTCGACGCTCTGTCTCACCTTGGCATTCGTCATATCGAGATGCCCACCACTCCTCAACGAGTGTGGAATGCCATGTCCGCCGCGGAGGTGAACTAGTACTTCACGCCGACTGCGGCGCAGAGGAACTTCATTAATGGCGCCGCGACTGCGAATCGTTCAGCCAGGTCCGCGCGAAATGAGCTCGTAGTCACGTCCGCGTGCGTGATCGGGGCTGTGGCGATGAAGCTCTTTCGCTTCATGTCTGTGAGTAATGGGTGCTCGGCTTCGAAACCGCGAGGTGGACGCTTCAATGAGTCCCCACCGAGTTCGTACATTGAGATGAATGCCGTATTCTGCGTTGCCGCGATCCATTCGTCTTGGTTCTCATCGATGTGCGCACGAATCTGGTGCGCCACCCTCGGCTCAGGCATCCAGAGTCCAACTCCGATGAAGCAGCTACGAGGCTGGAGGTGCACGTAAAACCCAGGAGCGTGGGCATCCTTTGCCCGTTCGTGGCGAAAATGCATGCCGGTATTGAGCTTGTACGGCGTCTTATCCTTGGCGAATCGCGTGTCGCGGTGGATCCGAAAGAGCGATCCTCCGACAGTCCGAGAGTCGGCGACGAAGTACGGTGAGAGTCCCTCGAGTGGTTCGACAAAGTCGGTGATGAAGTCGAGTGCGGGTTGGCGCACCGACGCCTCGTAGCGGGCCTTGTGCTCGTTGAACCAGGCCCGGTTGTTGTTGACGGCCAGGTCACGGAGAAAGGCGAATAGGTCGGGGGAGAAGTACCGGCGGCTCACAGTGAGTGACCGTAGTTCGCTACGCTCCTTGCATGCCCTATGACCTCAGACTCGATCAGTTCTCCACGGAAGAAGAGGCGGTCGCACTGGCGACGGCTGCTGGCCAATTTCCGATGGCCTTCGACTTCGACACTGTGCACAATGATTTCCACTGGCACAACTTTGAGGCGATGCTCTATGTGGTCAGCGGTGAGATCACCATCACCGAACGCGACACCGGCGACGCTTGCACCGTCACGTCAGGTTCGACCATCCGGGCCACAACGCCCCAGCTCGTCCACAAAGAAGATACCGAGGGCTATCGGGCTGTGTTCGGATTTCTGCGCGACCCCGCAGAGATCACGCAGCCGATCGACCGCGATCCCGCCCTACTCGGCTGAACAAGGCGGCGCTTTACTCCGGCGTTGCTTAGCTGAGGTCGGGAACCCGGTGCCAGTGAGGGTTGGCGGCCTCCACTGCGGCCGCAATCTCGAGCAGGCGCCGCTCCTCGCCGATGGGAGCGACGAGTTGCAGACCGGTTGGCAGGCCGTCCTTGGTGAATCCGGATGGGATTGAGATCGCCGGGCACCCGGTTGCGGTGATGACGCAGTTCGACATCATCCAGCCGAGATAGTCGTCCATCGGCTGGCCTGCGATCTCCATGGGGTATTCGACCTCGACCGGGAACGGGACAACCTGCGTTGTTGGCAACGCGATTACATCGACCTGCTCGAAGGCTCGAGTCATCGATCGGTGAAGCTGTGCCCGGAGTTCGGCGGCACGCATGACTCGATTGAGGTCGAGCGAGCGGCCGAACGCGATGTTCTCCTGCACGGTCATCTTGGTCATCGCCACCGCGTCGTCGGAAAGTGCATCCCCGATCTTTCGATAGCCAAGGCCCCGGAAAACGCGGAAGATTTCTTCGGCCATTGAGAGATCTGGGGCAATCTCGACCATTGAACCACCGACGTCGACGACTCGTCCCGCGGCGGCCTTGGCCAACTCGAGTGGGTCGTTGTCGTAGGTCAGGATGCCGAGATCTCCCACCCATCCAATGGTCGCAATTGTTGTCGTTGGTAGGGGCTCGGCATAGACGGATGGATCGTCGCGCAAGCTGAGGAGGTCATCGGCGAACGGGCCGGCGAGAACGGACAGGAGTAAGGCGGTGTCAGCGACGTTGCGGCCCATGGGGCCTTCAACGCCGAACCGCCGGAACCAGGCCGAACTGTCGATGAGGGCGGGGTCGATGGGTACCCGTCCGATCGAGGGCCGCAGCCCCACAACACCGCAGAACGCCGCAGGGTTGCGAAGTGAACCGCCGAGGTCAGAACCGTCGGCGATCGGCAGCATCCGTGAGGCAAGTCCTGCGGCGGCACCGCCGGATGATCCGCCGGCAACCCGAGAGGGATCCCAGGGATTGGATGTAGTGCCGTAGATTTCATTGAACGTGTGGCATCCAGTACCGAATTCTGGCGTGTTGGTCTTGCCGATGATGATCGCTCCAGCAGCCCTCAGTCGACCCGCAACGAGGCCATCGTTGGCCGCAGGCTTGTCGGAGGTGGTTGCCGAGCCAGCGCGCGTGGGTATACCGGCGACGTTTTGTAGGTCCTTCACCGCAACAGGGAGTCCGTGTAGAGCGCCACGCTGGCCCGCTGGCAGCGCGTCGGCCGCGTCGGCGTCGCTCAACACATCCCTGCGTGATCGAGCGGCAACGATCGCATTGATCGTGCCGTTTACCTCGTCGATTCGGTCGAGGTGAGCCTCGACGACTTCATGGGCAGACAGTGAGCCTGATCGTGTCTGGGCGGTCAGTTCGACGGCTGTTTGTGAAACGATCCTGTTCAACACGAAGGTGATTATCGCATGTCAGGCCCGAGAAATCGCACTACGGCAGCGCCACCCAGAACGAGCGGCTGCGTACCATGAGTCTCCCGTCCGCAGCAAAAGCCGCAGAGCACGCGCCTCGCTTCCGACCATTCCACTCGAACGGGTAGTCACCTTGGGAGGCGACGAGGGCGTAGGTTTCGCCCGCCACCAGCGGCTCGAGCACCTCGACTGCAAGCTGCACCGTGAACGCTGGTCGCTGGTCGCCGCTACCACAGACGAACCAGGCAGCAGTGCAGTCGACGGCAGCCCAGGCGACCGCGTGGTCCACGACTCCGTCGTCGCCGGACGCCCACTCCGGGACCGTCCAATCGGTGCCATACCGGCCGTCGCTGAGTGGGCCTGCGTGAACCTGCATCGACCCCGACTGAGCACCGCAAGAGAAACAGTGGTGAGCGGGGTGGTTGTCGGCGGAGTATTCGAATCGATGCCGAGCCGCTGTTGCGTCGGCGATCGAAACGGGGGAGATCGTCGCCCATGTGGGTTCCCAACGGGTGATATCAAGCACGGTCACGCCAGTCGACGCTGACAGGGTCCAGTGGTCATGGGCCTGCTGGTCGAGGGAAAGGTCCTCCTCAAGAGGGATCGGGGATCGAAAGGCGACCGAGCCGACCCCGCCAATCGCGTCCAAGACTCGCGCGGCCGTGTAGCCGCCCTGCCCTGTTCCCGGGGGGCCTTCAAAGCGGTGTGGGATTCGAATGGCGGTCACGGCGGCGAGAGTAGCGCGACGTGGATAGAGGCCTCTACCCCACACCGCCCTACGCTCGCGTAAAGGAGGCGGCAGTGATGCATGACACGGTGCTAGCGATCGAACAGCGGGGTGCAGTGCTGCACCTCCAACTGAACCGGCCTGAGAAGCGAAATGCGCTCTCGGCTGAACTTCGAGGACGACTGCTCGATGCGTTCGAGGATGCAGCGAGTGATGAGTCCGTCTCGGCGATCTTGTTGTCTGGTGCCGGCGACCACTTCTGTGCTGGGTTCGATCTTTCCGAACTGGCAGCAGCCGAAGATCCCGCCGCGTTGTTTGCCGATGCGGGCCGCTACCACCAAGTCATTCACGAGAGCCCGACACCGATCGTTGCCGCCGTCCGTGGATCAGCGGTCGCAGGTGGATTCGACCTCGCGCTCATGGCCGATCTTCGGGTGGCAGCTACCGATGCCGTCTTCGGACAACCACAGGTACGGCACGGCATTCCGGCCTCATACGACCTTGTCGTCGACGCGGTTGGCGACCCCTTGGCACGCGACATCTGTTTGACGGGCCGACTCGTCTTGGCTCAAGAGGCAGTCGCGGCGAGGCTGGTTCACCGACTGACGGGGCCAGAGACCCTCATGGACGTGAGCTGGGCACTCGCCGATGAGGTGGCATCGAACGCAGGCGCAGCGACCACGAAGGCCCAGATCCTCATTCGTCAACCTGACCGCTTCAAGGACTGAGTTCTCCCCCTATGACTGACATTTCTACCGAGACGATCACGAATCCAGATTCCCGATTTGCACCTGGACGAGCGGGGTTCACGTTCACCCTTTCTATGGTGATGGCGGGCACTGCGCTTGCGATCGACATGATGCTTCCAGCGTTCCCCGAGATTCGTGCTGGACTCGGCCTTGAGCCTGGTTCCACGGCTGTCGCCGGGATGATCACCGTGTTCCTGATGGGCCAGGGGCTAGGGCTGCTTCCAGCGGGCTTTCTCGCGGATCGGTGCGGCCGCCGACCCGTGCTTTGGGGCGGCCTGGTGCTTTACATACTTGCCGCACTCGCTGCAGCACTGGCCCCCAGTCTGGGAGTCATGCTCTTGGCCCGGTTCGTGTGGGGAATGGCAACGGCAGGGCCACGCGTCGCAGCGATGGCAATGGTGCGCGACGCCTTTGAGGGCGCCGAGATGGCGAAGCAGATGTCGACGATCATGGCGGTGTTCACGATTGTGCCGACGCTCGCTCCAGCGCTTGGCGCAGGAATTGTCGCGGTTGGCTCTTGGGAGTTCGTGTTCGTTGCGTGTGCCGTCTACGCCGGCGTTGTCTTCGCTCTCACGACTCGCCTCCCCGCCACGATGCAGCATGCCCCAACGAAGGTCGAAGACTCCTGGGCGGAGCTGCGTAGAGGCTTGAAAGTGATCTTTAAGACGCCCGGAACGCTTGGCTACCTGCTGGCGATGGTCGGTCTTTTTGCGTCATTCCTGTCGTATCTGGCGAGCTCAGAGATCATTGTCGATGAGGTGTTCGGCTTGGCCGACTGGTTCCCTGCGATCTTCGCGGCCATGTCCATTCTGATGGCGGGTGTGATGATGACGAACCGACAGTTGGTCGTGAGCGCTGGTCTCGATCGGATGATGCAACTGGCGTGCCCTGCTCTCTTAGCGGCCGTTGTGGTCTTCGTCTCGGTTTCAGTGCTGACAGGCGGCGAGCCACCGTTCTGGCTCTTCTTCGTGTGTGTGGCCTCCGTGATCAGCTGCCAGCAACTATTGGTTCCCAACATCAACGCTGCCGCTATGCGACCGCTCGGCGAGGTGGCCGGCACAGCGGCGGCCATCTTTGGCATGATCCCGATGGTCTTCGGCGCTGCGATCGGATCGATATTCGACCGGGCGTTCAACGGGACCACGACGCCCCTCGCGTTCGGCATGATGTGCGGCGCAATCCTCGCCGCTACCGGGCTGGCGTGGGCACGGGCAGTGGTGCCAGAGGGCTCGTCCGGCTAGCTGCCGGTCCAGTGGGGCGCCCGCTTCTCAGAGAACGCGAGTGGGCCTTCTTTGGCGTCAGCCGATGCCATCATTTCCACCACTGCTGGGTATTCGGCCACTAGCGCGTCGCCGAGCCCCATATCGAGCCCTCGCATGGCGGCCTGTTTGGTGGCTTGAATCGACAGGGGGGCGCAGGCCATGATCTGGTCGATGAGTTCGTTGACTGCATCGTCGAGGCCTGCTGTCGGAGCGACACGATTCACCAGGCCGTGTTCAAGCGCCTCTGCGGCGGTCATCTCCTTGCCGGTGAGGAGGTATTCCATGGCCAGCTTTAGCGGAAGTTGTCTCGGTAGACGGTGTACTCCACCTCCGCCAGCGTAGATCCCGCGTTTGGGTTCTGGGAGAGCGAACGAGGCGTGTTCGGCGGCGACCACGAGATCGCAGGCGAGGGCAACTTCGAAGCCCCCGCCTCTGGCTGCGCCGTTGATACGACCGATCACAGGCTTTGGGAAGTCATAGCGATCGATGAATCGAGTGATCGAGGCCATTGTGGCGTTGTTTTCAGCGACCGCCTCAGGCCCGCGTTGTTGAATCATTGACATGTGCTTGAGGTCGCGGCCCGCGCAGAACGAGCGATCGCCGCGGCCGGTGAAAACGGCCAGCCAGATGTCATGGTCTGCGGCGACGCGGTCGAGGATGTTGCTCCACTCGACGTGCGCCGGTGTGTTGATTGCGTTGGACACTTCAGGCCGTTCGATCGTCACCCATGCCACATGGGGCCGAGGAACCTCGTAAGAGAAATACTCGTAATCCATCACCGGACGCTAGTAGGGCGCCAGTGCTTGACAAAGAGAACGCATCTTGCGAAAAAGTGCTTCTAGGTGGAAGGCCTGGAGTTCTCCCCCCGATCGAACGTGGTATTTTCGTTGCCGCGACGGCCTCTGCCGACTCACGGGACCTGACCAACAAGAACTTGTTGAGATCCGGACCCGAGTCGAGCAACCTGGGTCCTCGTGAAGATCAGCCAGGCGTGAGCACGGTCAGTCGGTTGGGTGGTAGTGCTAAATGACCTGGTCGTACACGCCACGAGAAGGAGAAGGCATACCTATGACGAGCCAGCGTCGAATGTGGGCGAACACCACCGCGAGAGGACTCGCTACCCTTGGCGTGTCCCCTGGTGCGGCTTTGCTAGCTCTGCTCGGCGCAGGTTTGGCTCATCATGGTTAGTGGCGGGCCCATCTTGGTGAGATGGGTTGGCTGATTGCGGCAACGGCTCTCATCGCTCTATCTTCTCGGCTGGCTGTATCTGCGCGGCGAAAAATAACGAACCCTTCGCCGGCGCCGGCGAAGGGTTCAATCGAGACGTTGGTCGGGCAGGCGGGATTTGAACCCACGACCTCCTCGTCCCGAACGAGGCGCGCTACCAACCTGCGCCACTGCCCGTATTGCAGAACCGAAGGGTATCGGCTGTATGGGGTGACGGCTCCTCTGCTTTTAGAGCCGGGCGTGAATCCTCAGGTCGTCGCGAGGGTGCTCTCAACTGCCTGCAGCAGCGAGAATGGGTCGAGCGGCTTGACCAGGTAGCCGTCGGCCTTGGACTCGTTGGCGAGGAAGATGTCGACTTCACGATCGAGCAGCAAGATGATCGGCCGCTCGTCGAGATCACCCATTTCTTCACGGTGACGGACTGCTAAACACGCGGCGACCCCACCCATGTTGCCGATCTGAAGATCAAGCAGCACCAGAGCCGGCTCTACCTGCATGATGGCGGGTACGACGTCGATGCCGGCGCGCACACGGTGCAGAAGATGAAGCCCGGCAATGGTGGCCTCGACCTCGTCGGTGAGCCAGTCAGAATCGGTGGCGAGAAGAATGTCCGTCACAGAGAGGATCGTACACCTCGTCCAGGGCGGCCCCACGTTGGCACAACACACGTTTTGGGTCTGTGTTGCTGCGGTGAATGAGCCGTTACCAGGCGTGTGTTGTCGGCACGCGTGGAGCGGATCGGATTCTTTGGGTACGATGCCGCTGTGCTTGAAATCCGTGTTGATCGCCCAGAATCAGCTGACTACGTTCAGCTTTGCCCTGAGGGCGAGCTAGATGCATATTCAGTGGCGCAGTTCCGTGAGGCCTTTGCCGAGCTTGGTGCTGAGCCTCGACTGATCGTGAACCTTGCCGGTGTGCAGTTCATGGACTCAGCGGGTTTGGGTGCCCTGATCGGCGGAATTCGTAAGGTTCGCGACAATGACGGGCGTATTGCCGTGTTTTGTGATCGGGCCAACATCACCCGGCTTCTTCACACCACTGGGTTCGATCGCATCGTCCCGGTCAAGGAAGATCTCGGCGAGGCGGTATCGGCCCTCGACGACGACCCGAGCTGAGAACCCTGGCGACAGCGAAGGCGCTGCGAGCGAGACCCATTGGGGCTCAGTCGGTTAGTAGGCGGGCAATCTTGGCGAGACTGTCGATGTCGTGAACGTCGTCGTGGAGCATTGGGACTCTGGCCGTCAACGCGTCGGGGGCGGCGTTCTGAAGTTCGGCGATGCGGAGATCGTCGCCAGCCGATGTCGCGGTGAGATCGGCAAGGGCTTGGGCAGCACCGCCCGCTGCGGAACCGGCAAGTGATACCGCCAGCTCAGTGGCTCTCTTTGGTGTCGTTGAGAGTTGGGGCAGCATTCGATTGACCACGACGGCGGATGCGTTGAGATCGGCGCAATGTAGACGGCGAAGGAAGTAACGAGCCTCGTCGATCGTGTCGGCTCGGGGTGAGGCGACAAGCACGAAGGCGGTGCGTTCGTCGCCGAGAAGTTCGATGGTGGCGTTGGCCCGATCACGAAAGCCTTCCTCCATCCCCTCGAAGGCTTGAAAGAACGCGACTGCTTCGTCGACGACTGTGGCGCCGACAACACGGGCGAGTTGGCGCAGGACCTGCTGCGCTGCGGTATTGATGACTTTGAACGGGCCCCGACCTGGAGCGGTGACGATGCGGTAGATCGGGTTGTCGAGCAAGCGTGACAGCATCTTGGGTGCTTCGAGGAACGCCAACGCGTCACGTGTAGGTGGTGTATCGACCACAACGAGGTCGTAGTGGCCGCTGTCGTGAAGCTCGTTGAGTTTTTCAACAGCCATGTAGTCCTGAGTACCGCTGAGAGTGCCGCTGACGTTGCGGTAGAAGCGGTTACCGATGATGCGCTCGGCTTGGGCTTCGTCGTGGGCGTGACGGCGCACCACCTCGTCAAAGGTCGATTTGGTGTCGAGCATCACTGCACTGAGTGAACCCGACCAGGGCCCATCGATTAGGCGAGGGGTGTTGTCGAGTGCGGCGATACCGAGGGCATCGGCCAGTCGTTTCGCCGGGTCGATGGTGACGACCACAGCCCGCTTGCCGGCCTGTGCCGCGGCGACAGCCGTCGCGGCTGAGGTGGTGGTCTTGCCAACGCCGCCAGTGCCGCAGCAGATGATGACTCGGTGGCTTTCGATCAGTTTCCGATAGTCGGTCACAATGCCTCGATTCCAGCGAGGAACTCGTCGGCGAGCACATTGATCTCGTCCGGGCCGATCTCGGTGCCGAAGATCTGCGACATGCGGATCTGAGGAAGCGGAAGCTCAGCGCCGAGCCGATCGAGTTGTTCATCCTGCAATGCGGCTCGCGATGCACGAAAGGCGGCGGCCTGGGCGAGATCGGATCGTTCGTCCCTGCTGGCCTTGGCTCGGGCAACCGAACGGTCGAGCCCGTCACACTTGGGAAGCACACCGTTGATGACAACGGGGGCAAGTTTCACGCCGACTTCGTCCTCGACGGCGTACGACGTCTCGATCAGTTCGTTGATCGGTGTCTCTTCCGCGATGGTGACCAGCATCAGTTGTAGACGCTTTGGGTCGCCGATGAACTCGAGTACGTCCACGGCCTGGCGATGAATCGTCCCGTTGCGGGCCGCGTCACGAACGCCGGCTGGACTCCGCAGGAAGCCGAGCGCATGGCCGGCTGCGGGCGCATCGACGATGATCAGGTCGGTTACCCCTTCGGACTCGAGGGCCCTGATTCGGCCGAGCACCAGCAAATCCTTGATTCCGGGGGTTGCCGTGGCGACCACCTCAAGAATCCCGGACTTCGCCATGCGTTTCATCAAACGATTGAAGCCATGGCTCGATAGCCACTCCACCAGCGCATCGTCTGGTGTGATCGATCTGCCACGAATTTCACCATGCCGAATACCATTCCGTTCCGCCTCGTGAACCAGCACCGATTCCTCGTAGCCTTGTGGTCTGGCTCCGAACATTGGAGCTGCGGCCGACCGTCCGGCTACTTCTACGAGAAGTACGGACAGGCCACACCGTGAAGCTGCTGCAGCGATTGTTGCGGCAGTGACGGTCTTACCGACTCCACCCTTTCCCGCTACGACCAGGACCCGCGAAGATGCGAAGAAATGACCGGGATCCATTTCCCTCCTCGCCCATGCAATCGACGGTTCGACGCCGAGTCACCTTATCGGCGGCTTTTGTTGCCCTCTTGGTTGCAGTGCTGTCGGCCATGTCGCCCGCTCGTGCAGAGGCGACGGGCAACGCCCAAGAATCCATTGAGCCATTGGTCTTCGACGTCGTTCAGATGTCCGGCTTTCTGGACGGCATCGTCGCTGACTATCTCGAACGCTCCATCGAACGAGCCGAGAACTCTGGTTCTGGTGGAGTCATCCTCCAGGTCAACAGCACCCGTGCCGTAATAGACGACGAGCGACTTACCGAGTTGGCTGAGCAAATCGCCAATGCCGACATTCCGGTCTATGCCTGGGTTGGTCCGAGCGGGGCGCGCGCTGAGCGAGAGGTCGCCCAACTTCTGGGTACCGTCGACGAACTGGCCGTGGCTGTTGGCTCTCATTTCGGCAACACCGGTGAGTTGGTCATCCCCGCAGAGTTGCTGTCCCCCGGGTTCCTCGCCGCGGCCGATGCCATCGAGCACGACACGATCAACGAGCAAGGCATGCTCTCTGTCGGCCTGGCAGACCGTAACTCACCGACCCTCGCGTTCTTTGCGCTTGAGTTGCCGGGTTTTGAGACTCAGATTGACTCGAGCGGCGACGAAGCGCTGCGGGTGCCAGTGTCGCCGATCCGCTTCTCCAAGTTGGCGGTGTTCGATGGTTGGATGCATACGTTCGCCAGCCCAGCGATGGCGTACCTGCTCTTCCTCATCGGAGTCGGCCTTCTTATCTTCGAGCTGTACACCGCAGGTGTCGGTGTTGCCGGCGTTCTCGGTGCCGGTTCGTTCATTCTGGGTTGCTTTGGTCTGGCCGTACTCCCGGTCGAACCGTGGGCACTGGCGCTTCTCGTGATTGCGATGTTCGGTTACGCAATCGATGTCCAAACCGGTGTCCCCCGAGTGTGGTCGGTGATTGCCACGATATGTCTTGTGGTCGGCTCACTCTTCCTGTTCGACGGGTTCGGCATCAGTTGGGTAACGCTTATCGTCGGCGTGCTCGGCGTCGCTATTTCAATGATCTCGGGTATGCCTGCCATGATCCGCACCCGCTTCGGCACCCCGACGATTGGCCGCGAGTGGATGATTGGCTTTATGGGTGAAGCCGCGGACGACATCAAAAAGGAGGGCGTCGTCATGATCGACGGCGCTCCCTGGAAGGCGAGAATCAACCGCTCCACGCCGATCGCCAAGGGTGATCCCGTTCGCGTTGTGGCGATCGAAGGTCTGTATCTTGAGATCGAACCCGAGGAGGGCGGCGCTCGCGACTATCGCGAGATGCGATCGTCCAGCGGCGACGTCGAGGCCTGAGTCTCCACTGGGGCTAAGCGGCGCTCCAACATTTCGGTCTGTTCGTCAAGCGGGTCGTCCGGGTGAAGATGACCGGCGGCATCTTTTTGCGCCACAGTCTGGTCCGAGGCGGTGGCATTGCTGAATCCGACTCGTGCATGAAACACCGCGACACGTCATCGAAAACCCTATGTGACTGCTCGGCACCGGCCACGGTCTCATTGTCGCGAAGGCATGTCATCAGGTCGTGAATCGACCGATGAGGCCTTTCTTGGCTGAGTTTCATACTGAAATCAGTATAAATCCACACAGAGTGACCAAAAAGACGTCAATACTACGCTTTGCGTTTGTGACATTCGTCTCATCGTGATAATCCGTGGCATAGAGCAAGGGGAACACATGACAATTCCTAGCGAACAGGCGGACTGGCAACTTCGGGCAGCGTGTCGTGGACCTCACGCTGTGGTGTTCTTTCCACCGACGCAGCCAGAGCGACGTGACGAGAAGCACTTCCGCGAAGAACGGGCAAAGTCGATCTGTGGCGACTGCACAGTTCGCGACGATTGTCTCGAATATGCCCTTTCAATCCGTGAGCGACACGGCATCTGGGGTGGTCTGAGTGAGGCCGAACGGCGGTTGATGGCCACCGTCTGAGACGGTTGCCACGACAAGACAACACACCAAAGCAGCTAAAGGGCGGGAAGCCGCGGTCCGGCGATCCGGAGGTCATCGCGACGACGCGTGACGCCGGTGTTGTCGAGACGGGTGATGAGCGGGATCGCGAACTTACGTGTTGTCCCCCACGCATCACGGGCCTGAGCCACGGTGATTCCTTCAGGGTTTTCCTTCAGAAGCTTTGCTACCACGAGAGCGGCATCGTCGATTGCTGAGGCGGCAAAGAATACGCCGTCCTCCTCCACGACGTCCCCTCGCCTGACAAGCTCCCGCAACTCTGCTCGATCGATCCCCTCAGGATCGGGGGGATCGAACGGTGCAGCGGCCAGCTGATCGACGAACGAATGCTCGGCCAGAGGATCGGCCGCCGTAGCAACTCGCACGTGACCGCCGTCGATGGACAACTCGCCGAGGGTGTCGAGCACGGCTCGTTCGAAGTCATCAAGCGATGCCAGGTCGAGGCCAAGTGAACCGGCCTGGTCCACGGCACCGCGAATCCGCTGTTTGGTGGCATCGATTTCGCTTGGGGCCACAGCCCAGTTGCCAACATCGGGTAGTCGACGTTCGCCGGTGAGGCGCAACAAATGATCGATGTCGACGCGGCCACGCTCGGCGATCACCCGATCGATGTTGCGGTCCGGTCGCGCTTTCGCCGCGGCGACCAGTGGATCGACATCGAGGATCTCGCCACCACCCAAGGTGACGCCTTGGCCCGATTCACGGATGATGAAGCGATCGCCGGGAACTAAGGGAAGCCCCTGAGGGAGGTGAAGGCGGATGAAGCCGCTCTCGCCGGGATCGATCGTGTCAGGGCCGAGCACACGAAGGCGAACCGAGTGTTCGCCGCTGCCGAAGTAGGCAACGTGAGCACCGCGCCTACTGACAGGACGGTCGAGCGACTGGAGGACATCAAGGGATGCGTCGACTCGACGGGTTACGTGCCACTGATCTGCCCGTACAAGCACGTCGCCGCGGGTGAGTTGGTCGTGGCTCACGCCACCGAGATTCGCAGCCACACGATTGCCCGGTGGGATCTTGGTACGGCCGGCGTGCTGGCTCTGCAGGGCACGCACCCGCACGTCGATGCCATGGGGAAGCGTCGTGTATTCATCATCCACGCGGATGAGTCCGCCGGTGAGGGTGCCGGTGACAACGGTTCCGGCACCTTTGGCTGCGAAGACACGGTCGATCCAGAGGCGGGGTTTCTTGAGGTCGGTTGCAGTTGGCGTGTTGTCGAGCAGTTCGTCGAGCGCCGCACCGAGGTCGCTGAGGCCGATGCCATCGATGGCGTCCACGGGAACGATGGGTGCGTCGGCGAGGAACGTGCCGGCAACCCGGTCGCCGATTTCGAGCATGGCGAGTTCGACCAACTCTTCGTCGGCCTGGCCGACCTTGGTGAGTGCAATCATGCCGTGGCGGATACCGAGCAGTGACAGGATTCGCAAGTGCTCCTCGCTCTGGGGCTTCCAGCCTTCCGTGGCGGCGACGACGAAGAGGCACGCGTCGACACCGCCGACCCCGGCGAGCATGTTCTTGAGGAAGCGCACATGACCGGGCACATCGATGAAGGAGATCCCCCTACCGGACGGAAGCTTGGTGCCGGCAAAGCCGAGATCGATGGTGAGGCCGCGGGCCTTCTCCTCGTCGAGGCGATCGGGATCAGTGCCGGTAAGTGCCTTGATGAGCGTTGATTTGCCGTGGTCGACATGGCCTGCGGTGGCGACAACGTGCATCAGCGTGACGTCTGCATCAGAGGCCAGCCAGCGCCTCAGCGACTTCGCTGTCGTCGCCGGGGTGAATGGTACGCATGTCGAGCACTGTGCGGCTATCGATTATTCGTCCGATGAGCGGTCGTTCGCGTTCACGTAACACGGCGCGGTGATCGCCGTTGATAGCGACGCCGACAGATGGCATTTCGACACCAGGCAATGTGCCGCCGCCAGGAGTGGACGTGACATCGACCACATCACCGATGCCGAGAGCGACGGCGCGGGAGCGGAGTTGTTCAACAGGAGTCGAGGCCATCCGCCAGAACGGGATGGCCTGGCCATCATTGCGAAGGTACGCGAGAGCTGTGGCTTGGAGCGCTCCCAAGACAAGTGAGCCGGGGCGAAGGGCACGCGCCAGCGGGTGGCGGGCGCAGGACGCCACGAGATCGGCATCGCCGGCGATGATCCCCGCCTGGGGCCCGCCGAGAAGCTTGTCGCCGCTAAACGTCACAAGGTTGGCACCCGCCTCAAGGGTCTGACGAGCGGCGGGCTCATCAGCGAGCCAACCGGGCGGGCCGCCATCAAGCCAGGGGCAACGAGAATCGAGCAGTCCAGAGCCGATATCGGCAACGAGCGTTGGACCCAGGTCGGCGAGCTCCGCAGTACGAGGAGCTTCGGTGAAGCCAACAATTTTGTAGTTGGACTGATGAACCTGAAGGATGACACCAACATCATTGGCCGGGTTGTCGACGGCTTTGGCAAAGTCGGCCCTGCGAGTGCGGTTGGTTGTGCCGACCTCAACAAGGCGAGCACCAGAACGGTCCATCACCTCAGGCACACGGAAGCCCCCGCCGATCTCAACTAGTTCGCTACGAGAGACGACGACATCGCGTCCCTCAGCAAGCCCGGCCAGAACAAGGAGCACAGCGGCGGCACAGTTGTTTACGACGAGTGCCGCCTCGGCACCGCAGGCTCGCGCCAGGAGTGCCGGCGCGGTGGCCATACGCGAGCCGCGCTCGCCGGTGGAGAGATCGAGCTCGAGGTTGGAGTAGCTCTCCGGTTGCTCCCAGGCCAGTGGAGCTCGGCCGAGGTTGGTGTGGAGCAACGTGCCTGTGCCGTTGATGACTGGTCGCAGCAGGCGACGGGCCATGTCTTCAGCGATCTGGCGGGCGACGTCTGGTTTGCCGCTGGCGATCGCGGCTCGGGCTGCATCCACCAGCATCGGGTGGGGCAGGCCAACGTCAGAGAGCGATCGGGCCAGCTTGTCGACCGACGGTGGACGTTGCGAGGGAGCGGGATCAGTCACAGCTCGGTCAGCCTAGATGGTCGACCGTGGCCGTTATCCCTCGTACCGCGTTCCGATGGAGAAATCTTGCCCCTCGCTCCGTGCCCGGATTCACGACAGCGAGGGCGCTCACCGGGTTTGGAAGGTTGATGATATGGCCGAGGCGATAGTCGTTCGCCAGGTCTGAGGCGCTGTAACCGGTGATGCCGAGGGTGTGGAGGCGATCGAGATAGCGGTCGAGTACGGCTGGTTCGAGGCGGCGCCGGTCGTCGGTGGCGAGAGACCCAGCACAGAAGAAGGCGAGGTCATATGCGCCTCGACTGCGCGTGGCGAGCTGAAAGTCGAGGAGCACGGCTCCTGTGACACCAGACAGAGACCGGTCGAAGAGAGCATTATCCAGGCGGGCATCGCCATGAACGACGGTTCGAGGGCCCTTGGCAAAGGTGTCGATGGCGCTCTCGAACTCGGCTCGGGCCGCCGGGGCAGCGTCGAGGATGGCAGCGTCGAGCGCTCCGCTGAGCTTGGTCACACAGGTCTCCCACGTCTGATCGAAGATCTTGCCGTAGCCCACAACGGTCGGATGGTTGACATCGGGAAGCCAGTCCAGATCTGCGAGTGTTTCGTCATCCCACCAGGCGGCGTGCCAGGTGGCGAGGGCGTCGACCATTGCGAAGGTTTCCTCGTCGGAAGCCCCCGCCAGTTGGTCGCCCCCGGAGAGAGCGCCGAGGTCGTTGAGCAAGAGCCAGCCGCGCCCAGCATCGTCGTCCCATCCTTGGGCGAGGCAAATCGGGGTGGAGGCTCTCTCCCATGGGCGAAGGTCGCGATAGACGCCAGCCTCGCGGCGGTCGTAGCTGAAGTGGTTGACGATCCATTCGTTTTCAGGATTTGTCGTCGGGAGCTTGGCCACGATACTCGCAGGCCCATCAACGCCTGATGGCCACATGAGCCCGATGCGTCCGAGCGTGCCCAATAGCCCGAAGCCTGCGCCGATCTCTGTGACCGTGACCCTCGTCGGGTCTACGTCGACCACGCCGGCGGCTCGCAGAGCTGTGCCGATCGAGGCCGCGGTGAGATCTTCGAGTGTTCGCACCTACGATGACCTCGTGTTCCGCATTCTGGCTCTGCTCTTTCTCGTCGTTCCGATCGTTGAGATCTACATCATCATCCAAGTAGGCGCTGCAGTGGGCGGTTGGAACGCGATTGCGTTGATGGTTCTGGTCAGCATCATCGGTGCATGGATGGTGCGACGCGAGGGCCTCAGCCTGATCGGGCGCATCCAGAGCCAGATCGAGGCTGGCTCACTGCCGACCAAGGAGCTCGTGGACGGGTTGCTCGTCGTTATGGCTGGCGCCCTGATGCTGACGCCGGGCTTCCTCACCGATGCCTTCGGATTGTTCTGCCTGTTCCCGCCGACGCGAATACTTATCCGCACCGTGTTGATCGCACGGTTCGCCAACAAGGTCCGGGTCGCTGGCAATGGCTTCGGGGCGTTCGGGACAGGCGGTCCCGGTGGCGTCACGAATGCGGGCTTTCATGGCGGCTTCGGTGGCGTGGTCGACGTAGGGGAAGCAACGATCCGACCCGATGACGAAGATGATTCGATCGAACTCGGTCCGCCTGACTGATCCCTCTGGTCAGTGAGGTTTACCCCTGAGCGGCCACGAGCTCAGCGAGACGGATCACCTCGATCGGCGAGCTCAACAAATATCCCTGTGCATAGCGGCATCCGAGTTCTCGGATGGCATCGAGATCTTCTGGCGTCTCCACACCGACAGCACATACGTCGATGCCGCGATCGGTGATTGAGCCAATGACGAGCTCTGCACGGGTGCGGCCGCGGTCGGTGTGAATCCCGTGCACGAGCCGCTTGTCGAGCTTGACAAGGTCGATTGAGTTCTTATTGATCAGCGTGCTGTCGCTCGCGCCGAGATACTCGTCAATGACGATGCCTGCGCCGAGCGCGCGAAGCTGGGTGATGAGACGAAGGCCCGCCCCCTTCTGCGAAAGAATTTCGGGGTGGAGTTCCAGTTGCACCTGCTCTGCGGGGAGATCAGCGTTGTGCATCGTCCGAGCAAGGGTCAACGGGAAGCGGCTGTCGAGTACCCGCTGGTCCGACACGTTGAGAGAGACAAATATTGGATTGTCCCCCATCTGGGGAAGTGTGCGAACCGCTGCGGCGGCGCGTTGAAGGACTGTTTCTTCGATGCGGCGGATGAGGCCGCTGTCTTCGGCGGCGTCAACGAGCTCTCGCGGATTGAGGTGACTGCCGTCTTCGCCGGCGATGCGAAGCAGGGCTTCGCAACCGACAACCCGTTCGGTTTCAAGCTCGACAATCGGTTGGTAGTGGACCTCGATGGTGTCGTTGTCGAGCGCTGTGCGAAGGCGCTGATCGACGGTGTTACGGCGAGCGGCTCGGGTGCGAAGCTCGTCGTCGAAGAGTTCGCAGCGGTCGCGGCCAAGAGCCTTCGCCTGATAGAGGGCAGTTTCGGCTTCGCTGACGAGGTCTTCTGCATTGCGATCGGTACGACCGATGGCAATGCCGATCGACATGGTTAGTCCGTTGAGTGGGCTGTCGAGGCTGGTGTCAATGCAGGTGGCACGAAAGCGTTCGCCGAGGGCAGTCGCTTCAGCCACGCCAAGCACATCTGGACAAACGATTGTGAATTCGTCGCCACTGAATCGGGTCAGGATGTCGTCGGGGCGGAGTGCGTCTTCGAGTTTGGCGGCCAGGAAGCGGAGCGCGTCGTCGCCGGCGCTGAAGCCACGGGTGTTGTTCACGGACTTGAACCGGTCAATGTCGATCGAATACACGGCGACCGAGTGGTCGCTGGTGACCGTGTCCTGGATCGCGCCCTCAAGCATCTCGAGCAAGTATTCGCGACCGGGTAGGCCCGTGAGATTGTCAAGAATCAACTCGTCATCAGCATTGCCAACGAGGGTGGTTGCGCCGCGTTCGTTGCCGAGAACGACGATGCGAACGGTCCTACCTGAATTTCCATAGTCACCCTCGACACGGGCCAAGATCGTGGTGCCGAAGCCGCCAGGGCGTCCTTCAGCGATGCGGAGAAGGCTAAACACAGCAGTTGCGTCGTCAGGGTGGAGATTCGTCGGTAGCCCAAATCCGGCTAGCCGCTCGCTGGTGCACTCTCCATCGAACTCTCGTATCCGGGTAGCTGCTGCTACCCGGCGATTCCACGATGTCATCCTCTGTCGCCTCTCTTCTAACGACCTGCCGGGCTCAATCGGCAGCCGCTGGTAGCGAATTGAGGAGTCCCGGATCTTGAACTCGTGCGACGTTGTCTCTCTTTTCGAGGTCTCCGTGCGCGAGTTCGTCCGGGTATCAGGCTGATTCGTCGAGGTCGAGTTGGTCGAGGGCGGCCACGGCCGCGTCGAGCATGCGGGCGCTACAGCCGGCCATTTCGATCGGGGGTACGTACTCCTCGGCGATCGCGGTAGCGATCCCCCGCAGCACGTCGGCGGCATCACCCTCACCGAGAGAGGCGGGTTCGCCGGTATCACCGCCGGCGCTGACGATTGGCTCGATGGGAACACTGCCGAGGAGCGGAACACCGATGTCGTCGGCGAGTTGCTGCCCACCACCAGCACCGAATAGCGCGTGGCGGGACCCGTCCGGGGCAACGAACTCGGTCATGTTCTCGATGACACCCACGATGCGGAGGTAATTTTTGCGGCCCATATCGGCGACGCGCGCTGCCACCTTCTGAGCATTCAGAGCCGGAGTGGTAATGATCACCATCTCGGCTCGCGGAAGCATCTTGGCGAGACCCATCTGGACGTCGCCGGTGCCTGGCGGCATGTCGATCAGAAGATAGTCAAGGTCATCAGGCCAGCCGACGTCTTGGCAGAAATGCTGAACGGCACGGTTCAGCATGAGTCCTCGCCACATGAGGGCGGAGTCTTCCTTGGCGACAAGAAAGCCCATCGACACGATCTCGACTCGGCCCTCGCCGATCTCGCGAACCAGCGGCTGAATCTTGCCCTCAACAGAGAGCAGATCGCCTTCGACGCCAAGCATGCGCGGCACGGAGAAGCCCCAGATATCTGCGTCCATCACACCGACGGCGTAGCCTTTTTCGGCGAGAGCAGCGGCGAGGTTGGTGGTGATCGACGACTTGCCGACACCACCCTTGCCCGACGCAATCATCACAACTTTGGTGGTGGGGGGGATGGCGGTGTCAGGGGCATCCTGGCTGACGTTGAAGCGCGCCTTGGACATCGCCTCAGCCCGTTCGTCTTGGGTGAGCTCGCCCCAGTTGATTTTCACCCTGGTGACACCGGGAAGGTTGGTGAGGCGGCTGCGGATGTCTTTTTGGATCTGCGCTCGCAGCGGACAGCCCGACGTAGTGAGTGCGATCTCGAGGACAACGACGCCGTCCTCGCTGACCTGAGCGCCCTTGGCCATGCCCAACTCGACGATGTCAGACCCAAGCTCTGGGTCAATCACGCCACGCAAAAGACCCATGACATGCTCGGTGGTCGGGGGTGCGATGTGGGGCACCACTTCAGCTTAGGGAATATCTGGCGGTACACTCTTGCTCACCGGTACGCGGGTTCATTCCCGCCCGACACTCATAGGAGCTCACCATGATCACCCTTACCGATCGTGCCGTAGGCAAAGTTGGCGAACTCATCAGCGCTGAAGGCGAAGATGGCCTTGCCCTTCGTGTCGCCGTGCGCCCTGGTGGATGTAGCGGTTTTTCCTACGAGATGTACTTCGACACCGACCGTGACACCGAAGATCTCATCGCTGATTACAACGGCGTCGGCGTGGTCGTTGACCCGTCGTCCGCCCAGCTTCTCGAGGGTGCAACCCTCGACTACAAAGATGGTCTCCAAGACGCCGGCTTCTCGATCGACAACCCCAACGCCCAGCGCACCTGTGGCTGCGGTTCGTCCTTTAGCTAACGAGTTGCGGCGTTTGCTCGAAGCAAGGCTGCATCTCTGCTAAAGCGTTGCGATGGCCTCGTTCAGTTCGACGCGGTCCCATGCCAGGTCGAGACGGGCGATGATTTTGCCGTCACCGTTTGCTGCGAACAAGATGGGCTCGTAAGGGAGCCCTAGCGATGCAACGATGGGGGATGTGTCGGGGAACTTACCGGAGGTGAAGTCGGCTGGGTCGACGTAGACCTCGGCGTGGATGAAGTCGATGCTGTCGTAGGCTGGCGCCTCCTCGATGAGGAGGTCGACCACCGGGCCGCAGATGTCGGTCTGGCAGAAACCTGGCGTGGCGATGAGCAACACGGTAGGCCGGCCGTTGGCCAAAACGTCGTTGAGATTGTGGTCGTGGAACGGGCAGTCGATGGCTCGAGTGCAGAGGTCAACGACACCGCGGCTGTCATCGAGCGTTGGCGTGCCGATGGCGGGGAGGCGGTCGCCGGGCTGAAGTAGCGAGACTTCGCCGGCGTCGGCGATCAGAATGTCTATGGGCGAAATGTCGGGGTAGTCGGCCAATGACACGACATAGGCGCCTGCATCGGGGAACGTCACCTTCAGTGGGTAGTACGGCGTGATGATGCCCGAGCGGTGTGCGGTGACCGAGGTCTCAGTGATCACCGTGTCGCCGCGGGTGACAATGAATGTGAGGTGGTCTGGCGCACTCTCGCGCATGATGTCGACAGAGTCAGAGATCGCGAACGGCATGCGCTGCTCGATCCCGGCGATCATGGTCGAGGCGGCCCGATATCCGTCGGGAAATCGAACGACGAGAAACTCGGGTGCAGCTGCAGGAGTGCTGCTGCTTCCGCAGGCGGTGGCGAGAGAGATGGCGGCGGATCCGATCAGGAACGTGCGTCGACATACATGACTCATTAGCAGTGACCGTAGCCTCACGATGATGGCAACCGATGCGCATCGTTCTCTTGAGGTCATCGTCGATGGCGAGCCCGTAGCCGTCGACGATGAGACGGCAACCTTGCTCGATGTTCTGCGGGCGGCAGGCAAGACGTCGGTCAAGGACGGGTGTTCCCCGCAAGGTCAGTGCGGCTGCTGCACGGTGCTTGTTGATGGTCAACCTCGGGTGTCGTGCGTGACGCCGGTGCGTCGAATGCGCGGTCGTGAGATCACGACGGTTGATGGGATCGATACGACGGATGCTGATCGCTGGGTCGATGCGTTTGCCGAGACTGGTGGCAGCCAGTGTGGGTTTTGCACGCCAGGTATCATCTGCCGCTTCGAAGGGCTGCGGTCCAAGGGCGCACGCCACGATGACCGCGGCGTCGCTGCTGATTCGCTGCTCGCCCACATGTGCCGCTGCACCGGATGGCAACCGATTGTTGATGCCTGGGTAGCCTTCCCGACAGCCACCGGAGCGGTCCGATCCGAGGCAGCTTCCCAGCGAGCTGAACTCGAAGGCGGGTCGGCCCAGTCGACTGATCCGGATGTAGCGATTGGCCGAGGCGGGTTCGCCGATGACACCGCTCCCGCTGACGCCTTGGCTGCCGTTCTCGACGCGTCGACAGGCGAGTGGGTGGTCGCTCCCACCCGGGCTGAAGCCTTGCGTCTTGCGGGCAAGGTCCAGGGCCGCCGTACCACTGCGGAATTCTCTCCGCCGATCGAGATGCCGGCGGGTGACTGGGCGCGTACGTTGCGAACGAGTTGGACCGAGCCCGGTTATCTTGAGACTGACGCGGCCTGGTGTGCCCCTGGGGATGAGCCGGTTTCGCCGCTGGAGAACGCCGGGGCGTTCGGTGGCAAGGTCAATTCCGAAGTCGGTGAAGTGGCGCGCCGGTTGGCCGATGAACACGGACGACCAGTTCGCGTGCTCTTCTCGCGCGAGGACGTCGTTTATCGTGGGCCGAAGCGCCCGCCGGTCGCTGCAGGGGTGCGCGCCGACGGAAGCGGCATCGTTCGAGTTGCCCGTACCACTGGCATCGCTGATGTGATCACAACAGTTAGTCCCGGCTTGGAGGTCGAAGAGGTCACAGTCGCTGGACCTCCGACATCGGCTGCCATTCGTGGCGCCGGATGGCTCGAGATGGTGGTGCTGTTGGCTGGCCTTCGAGGACATGTCGGGTGGATCACTGCGCCCGGCGGTGGGTCTGCTACTGCGTCGGTGCTCGAGGATGGTTCGGTCGACGTCCGCGTCCGCTGCGGCGCTCCACTCGACGAGACGATCTTGCGCAGCTATTGCATCGGAGCCGCCCACATGGGGCTCGGACTCGTCACGAGCGAGTCGCTCGGCGTCGATACAGACGGGGTCATCCATGATCTCACTGTCCGATCGTTTGGGATACTGCGAGCGGTTGATACGCCGTTGATCACCGTCACGATCGAGTCTGACGATGGGCCTCCGGTCAATGGAAGCGATGCCGTGATGGCTGCGGTTGCCGCAGCCGCATGGCTCGCGAGTGGCTGCGCCCAGGATTGGCCTACTGGTTGACCGGCGCTCGGGCGTTAGGCTGATGGCTATGAGCAAGCCAGTCGGTCCTTACACGCCCATCGTCCGCGGTGGCGATCTCCTTTTCACCTCCGGTCAGATCGGTCTCGCCGACGGTGCGATCGTCGAAGGAGGGCTCGAGGCCCAACTTCGTCAAGTGTTCGTGAACCTGCGTGATGTGCTTTCGTCCGCCAACGCGTCGCTTGCCGACGTGGTCAAGACCACCGTCTTCCTTGTCGACATGGCCGACTATGCCGTGATGAACGACATTTATGTGGAGGAGTTCGGGGACCATCGTCCTGCACGCTCCGCTGTCGCAGTCGCCAAGCTTCCGCTCGGTGCCCAGATCGAAATTGAAGCGGTCGCCACCGTTTAGCCTGAAATTATTGCCGGTTACTTACCTCAGGCATAGGTAATCGACAACAATCTGGGTTTAACTAGCGTCATGGATATTGGTGGCATCATCATGATCGTTGCGCTCGTCATCGCCATGCCTGTTGGCGTGCTGATGAGCATGGGGGTACTGGCTGGCGTGCTCGGCAGCCTGGTTGGGGGCAACAGCGATCGCGACAATGTCACCGATGCCGGCGAACCCAACGAGTATCTCGCCCTCGCCAATACCAACCCCTACGAATAGCGGTCAGTGTCCGCTCCGGCAGGTGTCTGACCTCAGGGTCTGAACTCAGGCCCAGCGGCTGGCGCCGAAGCTGTAGCCGACGGACCTCACCGTTTGGATGAGGTTGGCGTGTTCTTCGCCAAGCTTGGCGCGCAGGCGACGTACGTGAACGTCGACTGTGCGGGCGCCTCCGTAGTAGTCGTAGCCCCACACTCGGCTGAGCAGGGTCTCGCGGGTGAATACCTTGCCCGGGTGTGACGCCAAGAACTTGAGCAGCTCATACTCCATATAGGTGAGGTCAAGCGGCTTGCCGGCAATGAGCGCTTGATACGTCTCGAGGTTCATCGCTAGTGCCCCGTATTCGATGACCTCGGCTCGGGCGACCCGACCTGACCGACGGAACTGGTGCTTCAAACGCGCTTCTAGCTCCACGGGATGGAATGGGTAGAGGCAGAAGTCGTCGAAAACGTCTTCGCGAAAGTCGAGGCTGCCAAGCTGCCCGCCACCGATTAGCAGCAAGACGGAATCGACGTTGACATCACCGGAGCGGATAGCTCGGCAGAATCGGAATGCTTCCTCAGGTTGGGAGCCGGCCACAACAATCGCGCCAACCCAACCGTTAGCTGGTTCGTCTCGCCGAGCGGCATCGATATCGCTCGCGCCCTTCCACGCCCAGCCACCCATATCGAGGGCCTGGACCAATTCCGGTGGGGCCGGGTCAGGGTGGACGAGCAGAGGATCCATCAGCTCACCAGGTGGAGAGGTACCGGTCGAGTTCGAACGGGGTGACGTGGGAGCAAAACTCGGCCCACTCGGCTCGTTTGTTGCGAAGGAACCACTCGAAGACGTGGTCACCGAGGGTGTCGCGGGCGAGCTTGGACTCTTCCATCAGGTCGAGCGCCTCGTCGAGTGAGCGTGGTAGCGGCTCGACACCGATCTCTCGACGCTCATGGTCCGTTAGCTCGAAGAGGTTCACGTTTGTCTCGGGCGGAAGTTCGTAGCCCTCCTCAATGCCGCGTAACCCGGCGGCAAGTAGCAGTGAGTAGGCGAGGTAGGGATTGCAGGCACCGTCGAGTGCCCGGTATTCGATTCGGGCCGACTCGGCCTTCCCCTGCTTTCGCACCGGTACGCGTATGAGAGCCGAGCGATTGTTGCGCGCCCAGGACACGTAGGGGGGTGCTTCGGACTTTTCGGCGAACCGCTTGTAGCTGTTGACGAGCTGGTTCGTGACTGCGGTGATCTCGCGGGCGTGGCGAAGGATGCCGGCGGTGAATTGCTTGGCCGTAGTCGACATCTGGTATTCGTCGTCGGGGTCGTGGAAGACATTGGTCTCGCCCTCGAACAGCGACAAGTGTGTATGCATTCCTGAGCCCTGCACGCCGTTGAGTGGCTTGGGCATGAACGTGGCGTAGACACCATTTTCCATCGCTGTTTTCTTCACCACGAGCCGAAGCGTCATGACGTTGTCGGCCATGTCGAGCGCTTCGGTGTAGCGAAGGTCGATCTCGTGCTGGCTAGGGCTGTCCTCGTGGAACGAGTATTCGACCGGAATGCCCATCGCCTCGATCATGTGGATCGTGCGCTTGCGTAGATCGCTCGACACGTCGCCGGTGGTGAGGTCGAAGTACCCGGCATGGTCGAGGGGTTGCGGCGGGCCTTCTGCAGAGTCACCGGAGGCGAAGTAAAAGAACTCGGCTTCGGGAGCAGCGAAGAACGAATAGCCGGCGGCGTGGGCTTTGTCGAGGTTGCGGCGAAGGATTTGTCGTGGATCGCCCTCAAACGGCGATCCGTCGAGGTTGGCGATGTTGCAGAACATCCGACCGCTCGGTTCGTCAGATTGTGCCCATGGTAAGAGTTCAAACGTGGTGGCGTCGGGGCGAGCGAGCACGTCAGATTCGTGGATGCGGGAGAAGCCATCAATAGCGGTGCCGTCGAACTGCACGCCGTCGGTGAAGGCAGCTTCGAGTTCGGCGGGTGAGATGGCGACCGACTTGAGCTTGCCGAGAACATCGGTGAACCAAAGGCGGATCAGTCGAACGCCGCGCTCCTCGACGGTTCGCAGCACGTATTCCTGTTCACGTGGCATCTTGGCTCCATCAGCAATTGCCGTCCAACAAGCTTGCCCGGACGGGCAGCCAATTCCCAGGGTGCCGCGCGTCTCGCCACGTGTGAAGGGTCAGATGGGACCCGTTCACACACCGTTCACAATCGGGCAACAGCTCTGAAATTCCGTATTGGAACGATGGCTCTCGAACCGCCAGACTGGCGCGCAATACCCGAGACTGTGATCCCGCGAAGCGGGCGACAACCAATCCCGCGAAGCGGGCGACAACCAATCCCGCGAAGCGGACGACAACCAATCCCGCGAAGCGGGCGACAACCAATCCCGCGAAGCGGGCGACAACCAATCC
>JABIQM010000058.1 GCA_018699415.1 Acidimicrobiaceae bacterium | reverse complement strand
CGATCGTCGCAGGTGTCTCCGTCGGCATCTTCACCGCTCGACGACCTGAGAGCCCGGTAAGCCATTTCGCTACGATCTTCGCGCTCATCGGCTACTCGATGCCCGTATTCTGGACCGGCCTACTAATCATTATCTTGTTCGCATCAAAGTTGTCACTCCTGCCGATTGCCGGCATGCACGATGTGACATTCAAGGGCAATTGGTTCCAGTCCTGGCTCGATATCGCCGAACACCTCATCCTCCCTGCGTTCACGCTGGGATTCCTCTACATGGCGCAGTACAGCCGCCTTTCACGAGCATCGATGCTCGAGGTTCTCCAATCCGACTATGTGCGCACCGCTCGCGCAAAAGGCCTCGGTGAACGAGTGGTCGTGTACAAACACGCCCTGCGAAACGCCGTGATCCCCGTAGTCACCGTGGCTGGCCTCCAGTTCGGCTCGCTCATCTCCGGTGCCCTGCTCGTCGAGACCGTGTTCAACTGGCCAGGCCTCGGGCGTTTGGCCTTCGACTCCGTGCTACGCCGCGACATGCCGGTGCTGCTCGGCATCCTCTTGATCTCGGCAAGTCTCGTCGTGGCCGCCAACCTTCTGACCGACCTCGTCTACCGACTCATCGACCCCCGAATCCGTGTGGGAGGCAAGTCCTCATGACCGACATCATGATCAGTGGCGGCACCGACATTGGACCGCCCGGCCGCGAAGCGTGGCGGATGTTCTTCCGCAACAAGGCAGCGGTCGGTGGCCTCCTCATGCTGATCGGCGTCATCTTCATGACGTACATCGGTCCGCTCCTCTACACCGAAGATCCCGCCGACATTGTCGCTCGGCCACTGAAGGGCCCAGGGAGCGAAGACATTCCGATTCTTGGCACCGACTATCTCGGGCGCGACGTTTTTGCCGGCGTCATAAATGGCGGTTCGACCAGTCTTCAGGTCGCCATGGTCGCCGCCATTCTGATCGTCCTCATCGGAGTCACCATCGGTGCACTTGCTGGCTTCTACGGCGGCTGGATCGACAACATCCTGATGCGTTTCACCGAACTCTTCCAGGTGCTTCCAGCCCTACTCTTCTCAATGGTGGTCGTTGCCCTCTTCGAACCGAAACCGCGAACGATCTCTATCGCCATCGGTGTAGTGCTGTGGCCGCAACTCGCTCGCTTGACGCGGGCGGAGTTTCTGCGGCTCAAGAACCTGGAATTCGTCAAGGCTGCTCGCGCCATTGGATCATCGGACTTTCGCATCATGTGGCGAGTCATCTTCCCAAATGCGCTCCCGCCACTGATTGTCGCCACAACCCTCGTCATGGGCGGCGCAATCTTGTTCGAGGCAGGTCTCGCCTTCCTCGGCCTGGGCGACCCGAACCATGTCAGTTGGGGTTTGATGATCGGCCTCAATCGGGCGAACTTTCTCACATCGTGGTGGACGGTCACATTCCCCGGTATGGCCATCTTTGTCACCGTGCTCAGTTTCAGCCTCATCGGTGACGGTCTGCAGGACGCGTTCAACCCGAAGCTGCGAGGCCGCTAATGGAACCACTCCTCAGCGTGCGGAATCTCACTGTCACGTTCGGATCGTTCACCGCGGTCGAGGACGTTTCATTCGACATCCACGAGGGACAGACCCTGGCTGTGGTCGGTGAGTCCGGGTCGGGCAAGTCGGTTACCGCTCTCTCGATTATGCGTCTCGTTGAACTCGGCACCCGCGGCGAGATCGAGGGTGGCGAGGTTCTGTTCCGGACCCCGTCAGGTGACGTCATCGACCTGGTACAGCAGTCCGAGTCGACAATGCGCGGAATCCGCGGCAACCAGATCTCCATGATCTTCCAAGAGCCACTCACCAGCCTCAACCCCGTCTTCACGGTTGGCAACCAGGTTGCGGAGGCCGTGATCCTCCATCAAGGCTTGAGCAAGGCTGAGGCGCGGGAGCGAGTTCTCGAGACGTTCCGCCTGGTTCGCATTCCCGATCCCGAGCAGCGACTCGATCAGTATCCGCACGAACTGTCGGGTGGCATGCGTCAGCGGGTGATGATCGCCATGGCGCTCTCATGTGATCCCAAGATCCTGATTGCCGATGAGCCGACCACCGCTCTTGATGTCACCATCCAGGCCCAAATTCTGGGTTTG
>JABIQM010000164.1 GCA_018699415.1 Acidimicrobiaceae bacterium | reverse complement strand
TTCATCCAGATCTACGGCCTGACCGAGACCGCCCCTTTGCTCACCATCAACCGCACACGACCAGAGTGGGACGATCTCACTCCCAACGAACGCGCCGTCAAGCTCTCACGCGCTGGGGCTCCAGCGTTCGGTGTCAGCATGGATGTCGCGCCTGATGGCGAGTTGCTCGCCCGGGGTAACCACATTCTGAAGAGCTATTGGGACAATCCCGATGCCTCTGCCGATGCGCTGCAGGATGACTGGTTCCACACCGGCGACGGCGGCATCATCGATGACGAAAACTATGTCACGATCTCGGATCGCAAAAAGGATGTCATCATCTCCGGCGGCGAGAATGTCTCGTCCATCGAGGTGGAAGACGCGTTGTTTTCGCACCCAGCAGTGCTGGAGACTGCCGTGATCGGTGTGCCCCATGAAAAGTGGGGCGAGACTGTGATGGCCCTTGTCGTCCTCGTTCCCGGTTCAGACGCTACTGAGCGTGACCTGATCGATCACTGCCGTGAACTAATTGCTCACTACAAGTGCCCGACATCGGTGGAGTTTCGCAGCGAACTCGATCGCACTGCGACCGGCAAGCTCCAAAAGTACAAGCTTCGCACGCCCTATTGGGAGGGCATGGACAAGCAAATCAACTAGCTGGTGGTGGCCCCGGCACCACATGACCGACCCCCTCAACCCAACGAGCGTTGGGCGGAATCGGTCGCGTGTCGGCAGGATCGAGCACCCATCCGTGACCTTCGACCCAATGAGGCGGAAGCCAGGTGATGTTGGCCTCCTCAACGGGAACCGAATCGTCGGTCCATGCGGGCATCCCTGCATCGCCAGGGCTTGAGCGTGTCGGCAACGTCGGCCGAAATGGGGTTGGCTCTGAGGGTGCTGCCGTTGGCTCAGGTCGGGGTGGGGGTGTCGGCCGAGCGACCGGAACGGGCTGAGCGACCGTCGGCGGCATCGCTGGGTTGCTGGCGGGGGTCATAGGTTCCGACACTCGGGGCGCCTGCCGCTGGGCCGGCTGCATTTGGGCCGGAGCAGGCTGGCGTTGGGGTTGGGGTTGGGGTGCGGGCTGGGGCGCGGAATCAGATCGGCGGCTGCGTTTGGGCCAAACCCATGACGCCAACAGTAGGCCCACGCCCACAATGCCGAGGGTGATCGACGGGACTAGCGTCTCGCGCAAAACTGCGGTGAGCAGAGCGGCTAACACCTCGACTTGATCTGGCGCCACTGCCCGCAACATGGCCGGCACACCAAGGCCGAACAGCAGGTAGACGGCGGCAGCGCCGAGAGCCCAGCGAGCGGCCCTGGCCAAAACCGAGGGTCGATCGCTCGTCGTCAGGAACGCCATCGATACAAGCACCACCGATACCACCGCCATCAACGGCACCGAAGTCTCGAGGAACGTCTTCACGGGGCTGGCGTTTGGGATTCTCTGCGTTGGCAACTCCACCACGAACTCCGACGACTCCGGAAGCGACTCTGCAGCCGTTGGCGAGACGACGGCAATCTGTTCTCTGGCCGCAGCGATCACTGGTGCGAGGTCAAGCGACTGCGGGGCGTCACCCTGGCCAAGGAATGCCCGATGGGTCGACCCGAAGGCCATAAGGAAGAGGTCAGTGACCCGCTCGTCATCGAGCACACGCAGCGCCGCAGCATCGATCTGTGCCTCGGTGAGGGGAACATCGTCAGGAAGTGCGGTTGAGATTGCCACGCCGATGTTCTCGGCAAGTTGGGCCCGCACTTCGTCGTTGCTGAGCAACTCCTCGGCGACCTTTTCAGTCCTGTCTTCATCGAAGACGGAACGTAGGGCGAGATAACCCGACCATGCAAAGGATCCGATGAAAAGTGCAGGGCCGAGAATTAGACCAGCAATGACGCGCCGAAACATGGCCTGAATGTTGGCACACCAGCACCGATGCTTCGGGTCACCCGATCAGCGAACGAACCTGGTCCTCGGTGCTCCAGTCGTATTCGAAACCTGCGTTGTCGCTCGACTGCCACCATTCATAGGTGCGGGCAAGCATCGATTCTGTGGTTTCTGTGGGTTCCCACCCAACATCGGAACGCAGCCGGTCCGTGCTGAAGACAGTGTCCTGGTTCCACCAATGAATGTTGGGTGCCAACTGTTGGACCATGTTGAGACACAGCATGAAACGGGTACGAAGGATGGCTCGGGGGCTTGTTGGGTTCGGGGCCGTCGAGGTGCGCGTATTGAGCCCCCCGCTCTGGGCTCCGATCTGCACCGCCATTTTTCCGGTCCAAAGCGCCTCCATGAGTTCGTCGGGTACCGAGACCACTACCGGCTCGCGTCCGACCACGCGGCCGACCGCAGTCACATAGTCGTTGCGGCTGATACCGGCGGCACCCGTGATGTTGTAGCGGCGACCGAACGTGATCTCCTTGCCCATCATCTGTTCCATGGCCCGCGCTTGGTCGGTCACATCGCCGACCTGGAGAAGCGTCGAGCCATCACCGGGGACCAGGACCGGTCGGCCATCGAGCACCCGGCGAAACATGCGCTGCTCTCGATCAGTCAGCGCATTGTGAGGCCCGAGCACCATGGAGAACGGGACGGTCGAGGCCGGGAACCCTGACTCTGCGTAGGCGGCGAAGAGGAGGTCCTCGCAAAGCAACTTGTGCAGTCCGTACTCGATCTGGGTCTCACCGCGCTCGTCACGATCATCCTCGCTGATAGGCCCGTTCTTCGACCCATAGACCACCGTCGAACTGGCGAAGATGTAGTGCCCCACACGCCCCGGCAGAATCTCGAGCATGATCTCGACGTCCTCGGGGTGATAGGCGCTCACATCGTGGACACAATCCCAGTCTTGACCACCGAGCACCCGGTTCAACTGACCGTGATCAGTGCGATCGGCGACGAGCCGATGCACCGAGTCGGGGATGTCGGATTCGGTACGTCCACGGTTACAGACCGTGACGTCGTGACCTTGGGCCACGAGCTCGTGAACGAGAGCGAGGCCGTTGAACTGGGTGCCACCCATGACGAGAACTTTCATGGAAAGCGACAGTATCTGACCCGCAGCGTCCTGCGACCTACAGTGCCACCCATGAGTCGTGTAACCGTGTCAGAGATTGAGTCCGTTGCTCGCGCCGCGCTTGTTGCTGCCGGGGCCGCGCCAAACGTCGCAAAGCATGTCGCCCATGCGACCGCGGTGGCTGAATCCAACGGGAACCGGATTTGCGGGCTCTATTACCTGGAGAGCTACTGCACCCAACTCGGCACCGGTCGAGTAGACGGAACAGTTGAGCCCATCGTGACCACACCCAAGCCGGGCACCGTGATCGCCGACGCACGGCTTGGGTTCGCCCAGCCCGCGTTCGCGGCCGGCTTTGACCAGGCCGTCGCGGCAGCTCGGGCCAATGGCATCTGCTCCTTCTCCGTCGCTCACTCACACACCGCAACATCCCTCGGCTATTTCACCGAACAGCTCGCACTCGCCGGCATGATCGCCATCGGCGCCACAAACGCATCACCGCGCGTTGCACCCCCAGGCGGGTCACGGGCGCTGCTGGGCACCAACCCGATCGCCATGGCGGTACCAGACGGCTCCGGCGGC
>JABIQM010000134.1 GCA_018699415.1 Acidimicrobiaceae bacterium | reverse complement strand
GCAACACGTCGCAATCGAGGTCGATCGACACCTCGCCGAGCGCTTTCATGTCGGTAACCGCACGCAGCGACCGGCCGATCAGTCGCTGGATCTCCTGGGAACGGCCGTTGGGTCCATTTTTAGGACGACGGACACGTTCAGGAGAAGAGCCGGGCAGCATCGAGTACTCGGCCGTGACCCATCCCTCGCCTTTGCCTCGCATCCAGCGAGGCACATCCTCGTCAACCGACGCTGTGCACAAGACACGCGTCTCGCCGAAGGTAACAAGAGTGGAACCCATCGACATAGAGGTGAAATCGCGGGTAAATGAGAGGGGGCGCAACTCATCAGGGCGGCGGCCGTCATAGCGGGTCGTGGACACGTGTATCTCCAGGGTCTAGTTGTGGTCAGGGTTCGTGGCTCAGACCACGAATCGATCGCCGGGACTGGCGATGTCAACTGCGTCACCGTAGGCCGCAGATGCCTCAGCGCGGTGCGCTTCCGGATCAGATCCGGGTACAAGATGAGTAGCCACCATCCGGCCGACATCGGCTGCCCGGCAGCGCTCCCCTGCCTGGCGGGCACTCGTGTGAGGGATGCCCTTGCCTTCAAAAGCGCTCAGATGGCTTGCGTCGTACAACGCAAGATCGATGCCAGGGCCGAACGCGTCGATGCTCCAGGCCGGGCCGGTGTCAGACGTGAAGACGAATGACCGGCCGCCGCAATCGACCCTGACAGCCAGCGTCTCGACAGGATGATCGGTGCAACTGAACGACCATGCTTGGTCGCCAATCGTGACTATCGACTTGGCGGTGATCACGTTCCACACAAACGGATCAGCGGTCGCACTACTGCCACGCACGGTGACGGCATCGTCCATCCGGCGCGTCTCGGCCGTTCCGTAAAGCGGGATATCGCTGCGTTTCTGGAAATATTTGAACACGTTGCGGAGCACCGGTAACTCAAGCCAGTGGTCGGGATGGTTGTGGGTCACCACCACTGCGGTCAAATCAGCAAGATCAATGGTCCGCTGCAGGGGGCCAAGCGTTCCCGGTCCACAGTCGAGCAGAACCGAAGCTCCAGGCGTCTGCACGAGATAGCCCGTGCATGGGTTATCTGCACTAGCGAATGAGCCTGACGAGCCGAGGACCACAATCTCCATCGTCACGACTGCTACTCCCACCGATGAGAGGTCACCTGATCAAGTTCGGGGCCGAGGAGCCTGCGACCGAGATCGGCAAAGACAGTAATGTCTCCGCTGGATATCCACTGGGTTGCGCCGCGTGCTTCTGACTCTGGCCGTCGGAGTCCGGCGATAGACAACTGGCTCTGTACGGCAAAGGCTGTCTCGTCGGCCGACGACACAAGTACGACATCACGTCCCATCACATCGGCGATAGTACGCGCCAGGAAGGGATAGTGCGTGCAGCCGAGCAGAAGGGCATCGACCTTGGCCTCTGAAACGGGGGCGAGGAGTCGCTCGGCGAGCACGTGAACCTGATCGGTTTCCGTCTCGCCTCGTTCGACGAATTCGACGAACCCCGGGCAGGCTGCCACGGTGAGATCGATCGCCGGCGCCAAGTCGGTCACCAGCGTTTGGTACGCGCCACTCGCCACCGTGCCAACGGTGCCAATCACACCAACACGATCCGATACCGACACGCTGAGAAGGGCGCGAAGCCCCGGCTCAAGAACACCGACCACGGGGACCGAAACAATCTCGCGGAGCCGATCGAGTGCCACCGCAGTCGCCGTGTTGCAGGCCACCACAATCATTTTCGGATCATGATGGTCGACCATCCAGCGCGTGATCTGCTCGGCGTAGGCGGCAACTTCTGTGTGCGGGCGCGGGCCATACGGGTATCGCGCGGTATCGCCGAAGTAGACAACGTCTTCTTCGGGCATGAGATCAATGACGGCTCGCGCCACCGTAAGTCCACCAAAACCCGAATCGAACATTGCGATCGGGCGGTCCATCAGAGAAAGGCGCTCAGCGCTCCTCTTTGAACATCACGTGCTTACGCAGGACGGGATCGTACTTCTTGATCTCGATACGCTCACGGGTGTTGGCCTTGTTCTTGGTGGTGACATAGGTGTAACCCGTGCCACCGGTTGAACGCAGCTTGATGATGGGGCGCTTGTCGCTCGACATTCTCAGGTCCTCAGATCTTCTGGCCGGCGCGACGCATGTCCGCGACGACCGACTCGATGCCACGCTTGTCAATGGTCTTGATGCCCTTGGTACTCACGTTCAACGTGATCCAACGGCGCTCAGACTCAAGGAAATAACGCTTCTTTTGGACGTTGGGATCCCAACGCCGGCTTGAACGGCGGTGGGAATGCGACAACTGCTTGCCGAAGTGGGGCTTCTTCCCCGTGACCTGGCAGTGTTTCGACATCGGGGGATTCTCCTCGGAGGCCCGCCACGCGGCGAGTTATCAGAACGACCAGAAATGCTACCAAGCGGGTTAGGACACTCCACCCACTAGCTAGCCTTCCGGCGTGGCCAATTTGGGAAACTCTAACGAAGTCGATTCCGTTGGCATCGATCGAGTACTCCTCGCAGCCCCTCGAGGCTTCTGTGCTGGCGTAGAGATGGCTATCAAGGCACTGGCGTGGATGGTTCGAGCGTTCGAGCCACCCGTCTACTGCTACCACGAGATTGTCCACAATCAGCTTGTGGTACAGCGTTTCGAGGACAGTGGCGTCATCTTCGTCGATGACATCTCTGAGGTCCCCGAGGGTCGCCCAATCATGTTGTCAGCACATGGATCAGCGCCAGAGGTCGTCGCTGCAGCTCGCGACCGCGGCGGATATGTCGTCGATGCCGTCTGTCCGCTCGTCACAAAGGTTCACCATGAGGTGAGAACTCGTGTCGGCAAAGGCTACCAGATCGTCTACGTGGGCCATGAGGGCCACGAGGAGGCCGTCGGAACAATGGCGGTGGCTCCCGATGCAATTCATCGCGTGGAGACACCAGAGGAGGTCGCAGCGCTCCCTGAATTTGAGACTCCTGTAGCAGTACTCGCTCAAACGACCCTGTCGCACCGCGAATGGTCGGGCGTTCTCGCCGCCACCCAGGACCGTTTTCCCCAACTGTGGCAGCCCGGGCGGTCAGACCTTTGTTTCGCCACGACCAACCGACAGTCCGCGTTGATGGAGATTGCCGGCCGGTGCGACGCCGTGGTCGTGATCGGCTCAGCCAACTCTTCCAACACCAACGCGTTGGCCAGCTTGGCCTCAGAGGCCGGGTGTGAGCGCGTCTATCGCGTCAACGGGGCTGACGAGTTGCCAACCGACCTTTCGGGCACCGTCGGGGTCACAGCCGGAGCGTCTGCTCCCGAGGATCTCGTCCGAGCCGTGATCGAACGCTTGGCCCCGAGCGAGGGCGTCGAAGAGGTCCAGGTAACTCAGGAAGACGAGTATTTCCCACCGCCTCGCAACTTACGCGAACTGCTAAGTACCGTCGATGTCGCTGCACTTCTCACGCTCGGCAGTAACGGAACCGACCGTCCGGCACTCGGCGATCGCAGCATTGATGCCTCCGATGTTCTGGAGTCACTGGCTCCCAGAACCGCTGTATGACCCGCCGACGCCATCGAACGCCACTCGTTGTGGGCTGGCGCGAATGGGTGATGCTCGACGGACTCGACTGCGACGTCCCGATCAAGGCCAAGGTTGATACAGGGGCATCCACGTCTGCGCTTCATGCGCCTGGCCTGAAGCGTTTTGAGCGCGATGGACAAGAATGGGCCAGCTTCTGGCTTCGACCCCGCCAGCGCACCACGCTTGATTCGCGCCGCATCGAAGTGCCCGTTATTGGACAACGACGGGTGCGTTCCTCGAATGGCAAGAGCGAACTGCGACCGGTAATCGAATCAAGCATCACCATCGGCGACCGCAAATGGGCCATCGAACTGACCCTCACCCGACGTGACAAAATGCAATTCCGAATGCTGCTCGGTCGTAAAGCACTGCGAGGTCGAACAATCGTCGACGTCTCCTGTTCGCACGCGGCGGGTCTCCCTTACGTCATCGCACCTGAACCTCCACCCGACACAGACACTCCGGAGACGTTGTGAAAATTCTGATCCTGTCCCGTAACCCCGCCCTCTACTCCACGGCGCGCCAGGTCGAAGCGGCTCAGCAACGCGGCCATGAGGTGGAGGTCATCGACTATCTGCGCTGCCATATGCGAATCACCACCAACACCCCTCAGGTGGTGTTCTTGGGACGAAGTCTCAAAGAGTTCGATGCGGTCATTCCTCGTATAGGGGCAACCCAGACCTTCTACGGCACCGCGGTCGTCCGCCAGTTCCAAGAAGCCGGGGTCTACACGCTCAACACATCCGCGGCGATCTCTCGTTCACGAGACAAACTCCGTTCGCTGCAGATCCTGGCGGGCGCAGGGATCGACATGCCGGCCACTGGCTTCGGCCACGCCACTCGTGACATCGAAGGTTTACTCGAGACGGTGGGTGGGGCGCCGCTCGTCGTGAAACTGCTCGAAGGGACCCAAGGCAAAGGCGTCGTGCTCGCCGAGACCAAGAAGTCGGCTGAATCGGTGATCGGCGCGTTCCGTCAACTCGACGCCAACTTCATCGTCCAGAAGTTCATCTCCGAGGCGAACGGCAGCGATATCCGCGCGTTCGTGGTCGGCAACCGTGTGGTGGCCGCAATGATGCGCACTGCGCCTCCAGGCGAGTTCCGCTCCAACGTCCATCAGGGCGGGACAGTCCAGAACATCAAACTCACGCCCAAGGAACGCGGCCTGGCAATCAGAGCGGCCAAAGCCATGGGCCTCAACGTTGCCGGTGTCGATCTGATTCGTAGCGACGACGGACCATTGCTGTTGGAAATCAACTCGAGCCCGGGGCTTCAAGGGATCGAAGCAGCATCAGGAATCGACGTCGCCGGCGAGGTCATCGACTTCCTGACCGAAAACGCCACCCCCGGCCGCCCCAGCGACTCCGACTAAAGCACGCCTGGGGACAGACCCCAAACGTGCTTTCTTGAGCAAGGTACGCTGGGGGCCCCCGCCTGGCTTACTCAGGCGGAGGTTCGTCACCAGCAAGAACACGGGCCTCGATGTAGAGGTCGTTAAGTTCGTCGTAGAGCCTGTCGGTGAGTTCCTTCACCGCTCGGCGAGGCACCCGCCCGTCAACCTTCTCAGGTGGCAAGATCGGATTCCCGATCACCGCAACGACCCTGCGGGGACGAGGAAATTTGGCGCCGAGAGGAAGCGCACGAGCGCTGCCCCCGATGCCCACCGGCACGATCGGCACACCGACCCGGGCAGCGACGAAGCTCGGGCCATCGAGAACCTGCTCACGATTGAGTCGGTCACCCTCCTGCCGAGTGCCTTCTGGAAACATCACCAGCGGTTCACCAAGGCGAAGAACATCCTCTGCGGCGCGCAACGCGGTGCGATCGGCACTCCCCCGCTCCACGGGGAAACCACCCATGGCCGTGAGGAATGCTCCTAGAGGCTTTGATCTCCACAGGCTCTCCTTGCCCATGAATCGCATCCGCTGCGAGCGCATAGTGCCCACAACCGGCGTATCGATGAATGAACGATGGACGGCCGAGAGGATGTACGGACCCTCGGGAATGTTTTCTTTGCCATAGACCTTGAGTCGAAACAGCAGACGCACCGCGACAGCAAACGGAATCCACATGATGCGGTAGCTGATTCGACCCCACAGCGTGTGCCCGCTGCGCTCGCCGATATCACCATCCTGAGTGCCGTATCTCGACTGGCTCATGCCTGACCCTCCGAAGGCGTCGCCGCAGCGAGTAGGCGCTCGATCTTGTCAACCACCTGGTCGATGCTCATTCCGGTCGTGTCGATGATCACGGCGTCGACGGCCTCAGTCAGCGGATCAGCTTTGCGACCCGAGTCAAACGCGTCACGGCGAGCAATGTCCGCGGCCACGGCCTCATAGTCGAGGTCGGTGACCTCCTTGGCTCGCCGGCGGGCCCGTTCCTCGGGATCAGCGGTCAGATAAACCTTCAGCTCAGCGTTAGGGAACACCACGGTACCGATGTCTCGGCCTTCGAGCACTCCTCCACCGTTTCGTTCCGTCCATTCCCGTTGCCGGGATACGAGCTCTCGGCGGACGTCGGCATTCGCGGCGACCACGCTGACGGCACGAGTGACCTCAGGGCCTCGAATCTCGATGGTGGCATCGACGCCATTGACCATGACCTTGTCGAGTCCGATGTCAAGCTCAATATCTCGAGCGGTCCTGGCTGCAAACTCATGGTCAGCGGGATCCTCACCGTTGCGGAGGACCGCGAACACCACCGCTCGGTACATGGCGCCGGTGTCCAGATAGCGAAGCTCCAGACGTTTCGCAACGGCGCGCGCAACAGTGGACTTACCTGACCCGGCCGGACCATCAATGGCAATCACCCTCATTAGGGAACCATCCTGCCCGGTCAACGGAGTTGTTCCAAGGCAGCGAAGTAGCTGGGGAACGTCTTCGCGACACATCCGGGATCATTGATGGCCACGCCGTCAACCATCAGACCGACAAGAGAGAACGCCATCGCTATGCGATGGTCCTCATACGTGTCGAACGTCGCGCCGTGCACACGACCATCGGGGCGCACAATAAAGCCGTCATCGGTCTCCTCCGCAAGGACACCGCAGCGGTTCAGTTCTGCGACGGGACCGGCGATGCGGTCGCTTTCTTTGCCTCTGATGAAACCGACACCGCTAATGGTCGTGGGCCCATCGGCAAAAGCAGCCACAACTGCGAGGGTCGGAGCCATGTCAGAAATGTGCCGGAGGTCGACTTCGATCCCTCGCAGGCTGCGTCCCTGGACCTCGATCGCATCATCTTGGATAGAGACCACAGCACCCATGTCGGCGAGCACATGGGCAAACGCAACATCACCTTGGAGCGAGGCCCGGCCGAGTCCCTCGATACGGACACGCCCACCGCTGATCGCCGCGGCGGCGATGAAATACGATGCTGCCGAAGCATCCGGTTCTATCCGGTACCGACCAGGGCTTGTGTAGCCGCCACCTACGGCCCAACCCATGCCTTCGTCTTCACTGATTGTGGCCCCGAATGCCCGCATGACAGCAGAGGTCATATCCAAATATGGGCGGCTGATCGCTGCTGTTGTGAGGCGAAGATCCATGCCCGGCACCGCCCCGGCAATAAGCATCCCGGTAACAAACTGGCTGGACACATCACCGCGCAGTGTCACTCTATGGCCGGTCGGTGGGCCCGCGATCTTGAGCGGAAGGTGGCCCGGTTCGCCGAGTTCTTCGACCGTCACACCGATAAGGCGAAGCGCAGCGATCTGGTCATCCATCGGCCGGGCCCGTAATTGCGGATGACCATCGACCACAACCGGCGCTTCGCTGAGCGCCACGAGCGGCGGGAGAAAGCGACCTGTAGTACCGGACTGGCGAGCGTCGAGAGACACCTCTCTACCCGGCAGTTCTCCACCACACCCGACGACAGTGATGACGCCGGCCGCTTCGTCGTCGACCGAGATCTCGATTCCCAAATCGGTGAGCGCCTCAAGCATTGCGTGCGTGTCGTCGGCGAAGAGCACACCCTCGAGCGTTGTGGTGCCGACCGCAAGCGCAGCCGTGATCAACGCACGATTCGTGATGCTCTTTGAACCTGGCACGTTGACCGTGGCATCGGGCGGCGCGGCGAGCGGTGCTATCGGCAGCGGGTCACGCATTAATCAAGTGCCCGAACCGACGGGCGATAGCCGAGCGCCATCAGACCGCCCCGGAGGCGTTCCGCCATTGCTGTCTCGACGAGCACAACAATGACACCGCGAGGCCCCTCCGTGGAATGGGCAATCTCGAGGTCGTAGATATTGACGTCGAGATCAGCGGCCAGAGTAGCGACCGCAGCGATCTCACCCTGACGGTCGAGAACCGGAATTCTCATCTCTGACATCGCTTCAGCCCCTGGCGCCGTCGTGGGAAGATTGCGGCGAGCATGACGTGCATCCTCAAGATGGGCCAGAAGTTTCGCCTGATCGCCCTCAGCGACCACGTCACGCAGGCCGGCAAGATCGCCTACAAGCTGATCGAGTACCTCAATGATGGCCGAACGGTTCTGTGCACAAATATCAGGCCAGATCGATGGGTGCCCCGCAGCGATCCGGGTCATGTCTCGAAAGCCGCCTGCTGCGAGTCGAAGCAGCGCGCGATGTTCTTCAGCCCGACCGTCAGCCAAACGCATGAGCGTCGCAGCCGTGAGATGAGGGACGTGGGAGACGACAGCCACGAGTGTGTCGTGGCGTTCGGGCGGAACGTTGATTGCATGCGCACCGAGGCTGGCCACGACCTGACGAACCTCAGCGAATGCAGAATCGTCGGTCTCTGCGGTGGGGCTCAGCACCCATGTGGCACCGGAGAACAAGTCGGCCGACGCGCCATCAAGGCCATCCTGCTCGCTACCGGCCATGGGGTGACCCGGCACAAATCGGGGATCAGCTACCTCAGTAGCGATCGGGCCCTTCACCGAGCCCACATCGGTCACGACAGCGGCCCCAGCCGCAAGCAGAGCGGTAACGATCGCGGCAGCGGCATTCACGGGCACCGCCACGATCGCAAGATCACATACCGCGACAGTTGCAAGTTCTTCGGGGGCGACTACGACATCGACGGCACCAACCGCCAACGCTTGCACGCGCCGTTCTGCGGACTTCTCGACCCCGGTGACAGTCCAGCCGGCACGCCTGAGGGCCAAGCCCACCGAGCCGCCGATCAAACCAACGCCGACGACAACAGCAGTACGAGAGTCGGTCACGGGGTGAAAGGTTAGCGTTTCGGCTCGAGCGCCCCGCCCGAGTTTCCGCTCCCCACAGCAACCTCAAGCGAGCGGACCTCATCTCGGTTCAGTACCCGCCACTCCCCTGGCTTGAGACGACGATCCACGATCGGGCCAATTCGGGTACGCACCAAGCGGATCACAGGGTGGCCAATGGCCTCGCACATCCGTCGAATCTGACGATTACGACCCTCATGAATCGTGATGCGGAGCAGGCTGGGGTCAACGGCCGTGACACGAGCCTTCGCCGTAGGTCCGTCCTCTAACTCGACGCCCTCGCGAAGTTCCCGTAATGCAGCGCGCGACGGCTCGCCCTCAACCTGCGTGAGGTACTCCTTCTCGATCCCGAAAGATGGGTGAGTTAAACGATGGGTCAACTCTCCATCGTTCGTGATGATCAGAAGGCCTTCGGTATCGGCATCGAGACGCCCGACAGGGAACACACGAGGTTCCTCTGGCATGAGCTCCACAACCGTCGGACGATCGTGGGTGTCCTCCACCGTACTGATCACGCCCATCGGCTTGTTGAGTAGGTAGTGGACCAGATCGGGCTTGATCCCCACCACGGCACCATCGACCTCGACCAGAGTGGCATCGACGTCAATTCGTCTTCCGAGCACCGCAACCACACCATCGACGGTGACACGACCATCGGTGATCAGGTCCTCACAGACCCGACGGCTGCCCAGACCAACCCGGGCAAGAACTTTCTGAAGCCGCTCACCCTCGTGCATCACCCGTCTGCGTCCTGACCTGAGATTTCACTGTCGTCAACGTCACTGTCGTCAACGTCACTGTCTCCGTCGACGACGCGCAGGCCTCGCTCCAACGCCTCAACTACATCGGGGCCGGGGAAGAACTCGCCCAGTGGCGGCAAGTCGTCAATCGAGTGAAGGCCTAGCCGCTCCAGGAACGTAGGCGTTGTCCCGTACAGCACGGCCTGCCCGGGTCCCGGGTCACGGGCAACTTCGTCGACATAGCCTCGCTGCTGAAGCGTGCGCATCACGCCATCAACGTTTACGCCACGAATCGAAGCGATCTGGTTACGAGATGCAGGCTGTTTGTAGGCAACGACTGCAAGCGTTTCCAGCGCCGCCGCTGAGAGGCGCGCCGATTGACCATCGAGCACGAAACGCTCGACGTAGGCGGCCTGCTCTGGTGCCGTCTGATAGCGATAGCCACCAGCAATCCGGGCCAGGATGAACCCCCGGCCGTCGGCCACGTACTCTGCCGCGAGCGAGTCACAAAGCTCAATGACTTCATTGACAGGGGCGCCAACGAGGCGGGATAAGAGCTCCACCGGCAAAGGCTCTTCGGCAACGAGAAGAATCGCTTCCAGCGCGGGGGCAACGTGATCGGCCATCTCAACCCTCGTAGATATCGATTTTGATTTCGTCGGCGGAGATCTGATCGCTCGCCATCCACACAACAGTGATGTCACCGAACGCTGCACCTTGCTCGAGTTCGACCAGTCCTTGCTTGAATAGCTCCAGAACGGCCAAGAACCGTACGACAACTTCGATCCGGTCGATGAGTTCAGCCGTCAGGTCGCGGAACGTAATGCGGCCGGCCCGTGGTAGCTCATCAATCAGTTCCTCTACCGCCTCAGCGACAGTGACCTTGATCGGCGTGACGTGAGAAAGGTCAACCCGTGCCATCGGCTTGGGTGCAGTTGCCTTCAGGTAGGCGGCGCGCAGATCATCAGGAGTGGTCTTCGCGAGCAAATCAGGAGCGAGGCTGAGAAAGTGATCCTCCACTGGGCCGCAACGGCGCGGGTACGACCGCCCCGCGTTGGCTGACAGCTTCCGCAAGATCAGGGACGCGTCCTTGAACGTCTTGCATTCGACCAGACGGGCGAGGAGTAGATCGCGCTCCTCCCACAGGCCGAGTTCATCATCGAGATCGATCTCGTTGTCCTCGGGCAGAAGCCGGCGAGTCTTCATCTCCACCAACGTGGCTGCGATCAGCAGGAACTCTGTCGCTACCTCGAGGTCGAGTCGGTCCATGAGGTCGAGTTCGATGAGATATGAGTCGACGATCTCGCTGAGGTTGATCTCATAGAGGTCGACTTGTTCACGCAGAATCAGGTGCAGCAGTAAGTCGAAGGGCCCGTCAAATACTGGCGTGTGAACCTCGTACGGCATTCACGTGACCCTAGACGGCCATAACACGATCACAACGCCTCTAATACCGCGATTCACTCCGTAGACAGGATATGAGCGACCACGGAATCGTCTGGTTCAGACGAGACCTCCGCCTCCACGACAACCCAGCGTGGGCAGCAGCGACGAACGGACATGACCAGGTCACTGCCGTGCTCGTGATCGAAACCGAACTCCTCCATGGCGCCGGACCGTTTCGGCGCCAGGCTTTCCTGAACGCGGCCCAAGAACTTGACCGCCAGCTTGCTGGGATCGGGGGCCGACTTCGTGTCGAATATGGCGATCCAGCAACAATGGTTCCTCTGGTCGCCTCTGACACAGATGCATCCGCTATCTACGTCAACGGCGACGTAACGCGATGGTCCGCCCGCCGAGACACCGCCGTCGATGCAGCCCTTCCGTCACCGATGCACGTTTCGTGGGGCACGCTGGTCCATCCTCCCGGATCGATCCTCACTAAAGCGGGCAACCTTTCGAAAGTCTTCACTCCTTTTTGGAAACAGTGGTCGAGTCGACAGCCCCGGGCTGCATCCGAGGCAGCGTCCGCCCAAATCGCGACAGCCACTGGGTCCGGGCTCCCAACGAGTTCTGCTCATTCGATGCCGGTAACCGAACAACTCGATCGCCTGCTCGAAGATCTTGCCTCGTACCCCGAATCACGTGACCTACCTGCTATCGCTGGTACTTCGCGCCTCTCAACGGCTCTGCGGTTTGGGACGATCTCGCCAGTACACCTCGTCGAATTGATCGGCACCGACCACCCGGGAGCTTCAGCATTTGTGAGACAGCTTGCATGGCGGGACTGGTACGCCCACACAACGGCCAAGAATCTCGAAATCGACCGGAAGGCGCTTCGCCCCGGATTCGACCGAATCTCTTGGGCAACTGGTGCAGAAGCAGATCGCGACTTCGACTGCTGGACGCAAGGCATGACCGGATATCCAATCGTGGACGCTGGTATGCGCGAGCTCCGTGCAACAGGATGGATGCACAATCGCGTAAGAATGGTCGCGGCGTCATTCCTGGTAAAGGATCTACTGATCGACTGGCGACGGGGGGAACGGTACTTCCGTCACTGGCTCAGCGACGGAGACATCCCCCAGAACGCCGGGAACTGGCAATGGGTTGCGGGGACTGGACCCGATGCCGCACCCTACTTTCGGATCTTTAACCCGCTCACCCAGTCGAGACGGTTCGACCCATCAGGGACCTACATTCGGCAGTGGGTGCCCGAGTTGTCTGCACTTTCCGACACATCGATCCACGAACCATGGTCCGTGCCTCCTCTCGAGAGAGCAGCAGCCGGCGTCTGGATTGGCGAGACCTACCCTGCTCCTATTATCGATCACGCCTTCGCTCGAGAGCGAACGTTGCTGGCGTACCAGTCGGCTCTCGCAGCAGATATCGAACCGAACCATGACCAGGCGCCGTAGCCTTTCGCGCCATGACGCGCGTCTTCTCAGGCATCCAACCCTCCGGTGAACTTCATCTCGGCAATTTACTTGGAGCGATCCGCCATTGGGCCGTGATGCAGCACGATACCGACGCAGTGTTTTGTGTCGTCGACCTCCATGCACTCACCCTTCCCAAGCCACCCGGCGAAGTCGGGCGGGAATCTCTTCGCCTCTCCCAACTCCTCATGGCGAGCGGTCTTGACCCTGAAGTCTGCATCCTCTTTGTGCAGAGCCATGTGCGCGAGCACACCGAATGCGCCTGGCTGATGCAGTGCAACGTGTCGTTCGGCGAACTCAGCCGCATGGTCCAGTTCAAAGACAAATCTGGCCAGCACGAGTTCATCTCGGGTTCCCTGTTCACCTATCCCACGCTTCAGGCGGCCGACATCCTTCTCTACGACACCAACGAAGTGCCCGTGGGCGAGGATCAGCGTCAGCACATCGAGATCACTCGTGACATCGCCGAACGGTTCAACGGTCGCTTTGGTGAAACGTTCGTGCTCCCGGAGGCTGTTATCCCGCCGGCGGGAGCGCGCGTCATGGATCTACAGAACCCGACCAAAAAGATGTCGAAGTCGCTCGACTCAGAGAAGGGCACCGTGAACGTGCTTGATGATCCAAAACGGGTCGCCAAGAAGATCCGTTCCGCCGTTACCGACAATGACGGTGAGGTGCGGTTCGATTTCAGTGAGAAACCGGGCGTCAGTAATCTTCTCTCGATTCTCGCCGCGGCCACCGGTGGCGACCCCGCCTCCTTGGCCGACGACTACGACCAATACGGTCAACTGAAGGTCGACGCCGCGGATGCCGTGGTTGCCTTGCTCGAGCCGATCCAGGCTCGGTTTGCGGAGCTAGAGGCTGATCCGGCCGAAACTGCCCGTCTGCTCAAGGTTGGCGCCGACAAGGCCCGTGAAATCGCAGCGACCACCCTGGCCCGCGCAAAACAGAACGTCGGCCTCCTAGCCGACTAGCCACACTCTTCGACGTTGTAGGGTCCGCGAGTCCACGTAACCCAAGGAGTCAACATGCTGGAACCAAAGACCAGAGAGCTGTGCGAAGGCCCTAACTTTGGTGCGCTCACTACCCTCTTCGCTCACGGTGGACCCCAGACCGGTGTGATGTGGGTTGGGTGTGACGATGAATACGTCCTGATCAATACGGAGATCCATCGCGCCAAATACAAGAACATGATGCGAGACGGCCGGGTTTCGGTCGCTATCTGGGACGCCCAGAACCCGTACTCATATGTTGAGGTGCGTGGCACCGTCGTCGACACGATCGGCGGCGACCAAGCCCGTGCCAACATCGATGAGATGTCGCGCAAGTACACGGGCGGCGACTACACCCCGGAGATCACATCAGAACGCGTGATTGTGCGGATCCGCCCCGACCGCCAAATCGGCGCCTGAGCACACAACGCTGGGCATATCGAACCCGCTGGTACGACGCAGACCCTGCATGACTCAGTCGTTATCAGCAGCATCGAGGGCGCTGGTGATCTCGGTGGAAAGCGTCCACTGGTCTGCGGGACGATGGTGTTCTTCGGTCCATCTGACGGTGAGCGGATCGGAGCCGGCACGTTCGAGCATGTCAGCGCCTATCTCCGGGTGGTGCAGGTAAAGGCCCACCCGGCGAGTGAAGCCACTGGACTTGATCCAGAGTTTGGCGGCGTCGCGGCCGGCGACCTTTGCCGACAGGGTGGCTATGACGCGACCCCACGTTCGGAGGCCGGCCTCGATCTTGCCAACGTCGTGAAGTAGGGCGGCCGCGAGTACCGGCAACGAGGCTTCGTTACCGAGGATCCGGTCGACGTCTCGTGCGACTTGGGTGGAATGTCGTCGATCAGGCCCTGACATGCGGCACCAAAGACCGTACTCATCCTCAGACAGGGTCGTCTCGACCCATGAACGGTCGGCGTCGGAAGGCCCTCCCGGTTTTAACGAGCCGAAGAACCGACGGGAGAGATGCATGGCGTTGCTCATCAGGATCGGCCCATGGCTCGCGGATGTGCCGACCGATAGACGCTCATGAGTCGTTCGGTCGACACCAGTGTGTAAATCTGCGTGGTCGAGATGGAGGCGTGGCCAAGAAGCTCCTGCACCGTGCGAATATCGGCACCATGGTCGAGCATGTGCGTGGCACACGAATGTCGAAGGACGTGGGGCGTCAGTTCTTCGCCCAAGCCCACAACGCGGCCGCGGGCAGTCACCACACCCCAGATTCCCTGGCGGCTGAGCCGACCACCTCGTTGGTTGAGAAAGACCGCCTCCGCATCACCTCTACGAGCCCACCGCTCAGGCTGCATCACGCCCCGACCAGATGGTTCGTACCACGCTGCCACCGCGTTGGCAGCGTGGCGACCAAGCGGGACGATTCGTTCCTTCGAGCCCTTGCCCATCAGCCGCACAAGCCCATCGTGAAGGTCGACATCGCCGATTGAAAGCGTGACGATCTCAGAGATGCGGGCTCCGGTGCCGTACAGAACCTCGAGAATGGCTCGATCACGGCGAGCCACCGAGTCGTCGCCGGTTACACCCTCGATAAGTGCGGTGATTTGGCCAACTGTGAGTGCCTTCGGAAGTCCCCGTGGCACGCGCGGAATCTCCACGTCGGCGGCGGGATCATCGGCACGCATTTCTTCGACGACGAGGAATCGGTGAGCACCCCGAACCGCAACCATGGTCCGTGTAATCGAGGATGCAGCCAGCCCCTCCCCCGTCAGTACGTGGACGAACGCGATCACGTCGTCGGCAACGGCTGACATAACCGCTCGTCCTCGACGCGCTAGGTGGACTTGATAACGGGCGAGGTCACGCCGGTAAGCGCTGAGCGTGTTGACGGATCGTCCGCGTTCGACCGCCAGCCAAGTCAGAAAGTCCTCAAGGTCAGGGTCGAGGACGAACAGGTCGTCGGCGATCTCTGGGGCGGCTCCCACCCCCAGAGCATGCCTCAGCGGTCGAGGCGAGCGAGGGCAGCTCGCAAACCAATGACTGTTTTAGCATCGGTAATCGTGCCGTCATCAACCGCGGCAGTCACCTCATTGAGCGGAACCCGCACGATCTGCATGTGCTCTTCTTCGGGGCCGTCAGGCGCGAAGCCTACGGGCGTAAGACCTGTAGCGAGAAAGAGGTGGACGTATTCGTCGCAGAATCCGACACTGTTGTGGAAGCCGCCCAGCGACTCCATCTGCGAAGCTTCGAATCCGACCTCCTCGGCCAGTTCTCTACTCGCGGTCACTTCGGGCGGTTCGCCAGCGACATCGCGCTTGCCGGCAGGAATCTCAAGGATGTCCGTTGCGAGAGGTGCTCGAAACTGGCGAACCAGCACGACGTCATCACCATCGACAGCCACGATGCCGACAGCGCCAGGGTGACGAACAATGTCGCGCATCATTTTCTGGCCGTCAGGGGTCGTGAACTCGGCCTCGTAGAGCGTGATCACAACACCCTCGTGTATGACTCGCTCTCCAACAAAAGTGAAACCAGACTCAGATCGAGATCCTGGCTGCGTCACGAATCTGCCGCGGCCGGAGTGGTGTTGGCGATGGACGGGAGTTGAGGATTCCTGCCCTCGGCTCGGCCCATGGCCGACGAGATGAACTCGCGGAACAGCGGGGCCGGACGGTCCGGTCGGCTCTTGAACTCGGGATGAGCCTGAGTGGCGATCCAGAACGGATGGTTGTCGAGTTCTATGAACTCGACCAGGCGACCATCAGGAGACTCCCCAGAGAGCTGGAGATCGCTCTCCTCGAACCGGGTGCGGTACTTAGGGTTGAACTCGTAGCGATGACGATGACGCTCGCTCACGACTTCTTCGCCATAGGCTCGAGCAACTCGCGACCCGGGCTTGAGTTGGGCTACATAGGCACCCAACCGCATAGTGCCGCCCATATCGGTGACATCGCGCTGGCTTTCCATCAGATCGATGACCGGGTGGGGCGAGCGATTGTCGAACTCGGTGGAGTTGGCGTTGGCCAGTCCGAGCACATTTCGGGCGTACTCGATCGTCATGACCTGCATACCAAGGCACAATCCCAAGCAGGGGATGTTGTGCTCACGGGCGTAGCCAGCGGCTGCAATCTTGCCTTCCACGCCACGCTCTCCGAACCCGCCGGGGATGACGATGCCATCAAGGTCGCGAAGTCGGCCCGCAGCAAGCATGCCCTCGACTTCCTCGGCCTGGATCCATTCGACCTCGATGTCAGCGCCGTGATGGATTCCGGCGTGGTTGAGCGACTCAACGACACTCAGATAAGCATCAGGAAGGCTGACGTATTTGCCGATCAGCCCGATTCGCACGGACGCATCGGCCTCCTCGACACGCTTCATCAGCGCCCGCCACGGCGCCAGATCAATCTCAAGTTCGCCGAGGCCAAGGAGGTCACAGACATAGTTGTCGAGCCCCTCGTTGTGGAGCACGATGGGGATCTCGTAAAGACTGCGAGCATCAGCTGCGTTGACCACGCCCTCAACAGGCACATCGCACAGGTTGGAAATCTTTCGGCGCAGGTTGGAACTGATCGGCTCCTCGCTACGGCACACGATCGCATCAGGCTGAATGCCTCGGCTTCGCAGCTCGGTAACGGAGTGCTGGGTGGGTTTCGTCTTCTGCTCCCCAGACGGGCCGATGAACGGCACCAACGTCACGTGGACGTAGCAGACGTTGTTACGACCGACATCGAGACGGAACTGACGGATGGCCTCGAGGAATGGAAGGATCTCGATGTCGCCGACCGTGCCGCCAACCTCGGTAATGATCACGTCGACGTCGTCGCTCACAAGCCGGTTGATACGGCGCTTGATCTCGTTGGTGATGTGGGGGATCACCTGAACGGTTTTACCGAGATAGTCGCCCCTGCGTTCCGCGGCGATTACGGACGAATAGATCGAACCCGTAGTGGCATTGGAATCAGTGGTCAGATTCTCATCAACGAACCGCTCGTAATGCCCAAGATCAAGGTCGGTCTCGCCACCATCATCGGTAACGAATACCTCACCATGTTCGAACGGATTCATGGTGCCCGGATCCACGTTGAGATACGGGTCAAGTTTTTGCATGGCAACGCGGAGGCCACGAGCCTTCAGAAGACGCCCGAGCGATGAACCGCTGAGGCCTTTTCCGAGGCCGCTTACGACGCCACCGGTCACGAAGATGTGCTTCGTCATCGGAATCTCACGTTAATCCTCACGAGACCTCATCGCGCGTTTGGTCACAGGTTTCGCGCGTGGAATTCAGCGCCGAGCCAAACGGGAAGCCGCCTGAAGCCGGGCGGAGTCGATCAATTCTTCTGCGTGTTCTCGGGCGGCGCTGCTGTCTGGCGAGCCGGAAAGCATGCGTGACAGTTCGACGACGCGGTCATCATCACCTAACAGATGGGCGGCGCTGACAGTGACGCCGTCTATTTCACGCTTGGAAACGGCGACGTGGTGATCGGCACAAGCAGCGACCTGCGCAAGGTGGGTGACCACAAGAACCTGATGCTCATCGGTGAGCGCCGCCAGGTTGGCACCTACCGTATGGGCGACTTCACCGCCGATCCCCGCATCAACCTCATCGAAGACCAGAGTCGGCGGGCCTGAGGTGAGCACCAGTCGCAAAGCCAACATGGCTCGGGCAAGCTCGCCGCCGGACGCCACCTTGGAGAGCGGCTGCGGGTCGTGGCCGGCATTCGCGGCAAGCCGAACGGTGACGTCGTCTCCTGCCTCTCCCCCAACGGCGACTTCGAGCCGGGCACCTGCCATGGCGAGACCCTTGAGATTTTTCTCAACCGCCGCAGCAAACTGCGGCGCCGCCGCAGTGCGCGCCGAGAGCACCTCGGCACGGACCCGGGTTAGCTCGGCCAATAAGCTGGCCCGTCGTTCATCAAGAGCGTTGGCCCGCTCCTCAAATGAGCTCAGTTCAGCCAGTCGATCGCGTGACTCGACACCGAACGCCACAACCTCTTCGAGTGTTTCGCCGTACTTGCGTCGCAACTCGCGCAGCATGGCGCGGCGGTGCCGCAGCAGCTCAAGGCGTTCGGGGTCGTCTTCGATTTGTTCGGCGCGACTGCGAGCTTCAGCAGCAATGTCAGCGAGTTCGGCCTCGACCCCTCGCAGCCGACTAACAAGATCGGAGAACGGCGAACGGACGTCGAGAACCTGTAAAGCCTCGGCGACCGATGTCGCCGCTGGTCCATCGCCGTCCAGGGCAGCGACGGCAGTCCTGGCGGCTGCACGGTGTGCCCCAGCATCGGCGAGCAAGCTTTCTTCCTCATCGAG